>JAVHRA010000141.1:0-12557 GCA_036171395.1 Gallionella sp.
CCATCATCATTTACCTACTCGCGAAAGAGCGGCATTCTACCGAAGCGCTCCACTCAGGGCGAATTTTTGTCTGAGCCACATATACATGAAGCGCTAGCTTGCAATCATTTATTGCACTTCCCAGCCAGCCTGATTTTGGTTAGGATTGCGTCCCACATGAAACACCATCCTGTATTTCTGCAACTTCCCCAACTTTAAAACAAGCGAGATTTCACTATGAGCGAACATATCAATTACGTTTCCGATGCCACATTTGACGCAACGGTACTGCAAGCCCCGCTGCCTGTGTTGGTCGACTACTGGGCCGAATGGTGCGGCCCTTGCCGTATGATCGCGCCTATCCTGGACGACATCTCCAAAGAATACGCAGGCCGCTTGAGCGTCGCTAAGCTGAACGTCGATGAGAACCAACAGACCCCAGCAAAATATGGCATCCGTGGCATCCCAACCCTGATGTTATTCAAGAATGGCAACATCGAAGCCACCAAAGTCGGCGCATTATCCAAATCGCAACTGACGGCTTTCATTGACAGTCACATCTAATCCATTTACTGTCGCGCCCGCTGCGCCCAACAATTCAAATAAATTGGCCATGCGGGTGCTGTAGCACCATCTGACTCAACCCCTTCCTTCTCGCCTCTATACACCTCACGCATCGCTATGCATCTATCTGACATCAAACTCAAACACGTCACCGAACTGGTTGAAATGGCTGCGGCCAATCAAATCGAAAACGCCAACCGCATGCGCAAACAAGATCTGATCTTTGCTTTGCTGAAGAGTCAGGCGAAAAAAGGAGAGGCTATCTTTGGCGATGGCACCTTGGAGATACTGCCGGATGGCTTCGGCTTCCTGCGCTCACCGGACACTTCTTATCTGGCCGGCCCAGATGACATCTATGTCAGCCCCAGCCAAATACGACGCTTCAACCTACATACGGGCGACACCATAGAAGGCGAGATCCGCACCCCCAAAGATGGCGAGCGTTATGTCGCGCTGGTTAAAGTGGACAAAGTCAACGACGAACCGCCCGAGAACACCAAGAACAAGATACTGTTCGAGAACTTGACGCCACTCTTCCCCACCCAGCCGCTTAAGCTGGAGCGCGACATACGCGCGGAAGAGAACGTCACGGGCCGCATCATCGACATCGTTGCACCGATAGGCAAAGGCCAGCGCGGTTTACTGGTGGCCTCACCCAAGTCCGGCAAGACCGTGATGCTGCAACACATCGCACACTCGATCTCGGCCAACAATCCCGATGCGACACTGATTGTGCTGCTGATCGACGAACGCCCCGAGGAAGTGACCGAGATGAGCCGCACAGTACGTGGCGAAGTGGTCGCTTCCACTTTTGACGAACCGGCCACACGTCACGTACAAGTCGCCGAGATGGTGCTGGAAAAAGCCAAGCGCTTGGTCGAACACAAGAAGGACGTCATCATCCTGCTCGACTCGATCACCCGTCTGGCGCGCGCCTACAACACCGTCATCCCGTCATCCGGCAAAGTACTGACCGGCGGTGTGGATGCCAACGCCTTGCATCGCCCCAAGCGTTTCTTCGGCGCGGCACGCAACATTGAAGAAGGCGGCTCGCTGACCATCATCGCTACCGCCTTGGTCGATACCGGCTCGCGCATGGACGATGTGATCTACGAGGAATTCAAGGGCACCGGCAATATGGAGATCCATTTGGATAGACGTATGGCGGAGAAACGTGTCTACCCTGCAATCAACGTGAACCGTTCGGGCACGCGTAAAGAGGAATTGCTAATCAAGCCGGACGTGCTGCAACGCATCTGGTTGCTGCGCAAGCTGCTCTATCCTATGGATGAGCTGGAAGCGATGGAATTCCTGCTGGACAAGATCAAGGCGACCAAGAACAACAATGAATTTTTCGATTCCATGAGGCGTTAAAGCACTTGGTTAAACATTTATAAAAATGGTTTTGACGGGGGCGTTTATTTATGTATAATTCGCGCCTTCGCAAAAACCGCACTCAGAGGTTGTTATTATGTACGCAGTCATTAAAACTGGTGGTAAGCAATACCGCGTCACTACCGGTGAAACATTGAAAGTAGAAATTCTTGCTGGCGACGTTGGTTCCGCTATCGTTCTGGACAAAGTCCTGATGGTATCGAACGGCGACAAGCTGTCTGTGGGCAAGCCTCTGTTGGTCGGCGCAACCGTTGCAGCGACTATCGTTTCCCACGGTCGTGGCGACAAAGTACGCATCTTCAAGATGCGCCGTCGTAAGCACTACCAAAAGAATCAAGGTCATCGTCAAAATTACACTGAAATCCGTATCGACGGCATTTCTGCATAATCGCAAGGAGCATAAAAAATGGCATCGAAAAAAGGCGGGGGTAGTACCAGTAACGGCCGCGACTCGCACTCGAAACGATTGGGTGTTAAGAGTTACGGCGGCGAATTGATCAATGCAGGTAGCATCATCGTGCGTCAGCGTGGCACCGAATTCCATCCTGGCGACAACGTCGGCATGGGCAAAGATCACACACTGTTCGCTAAAATCACGGGCAAAGTTGTGTTCGCCATCAAGGGCGCGCAAAAACGCAGAACCGTTTCCATCGTCGCCGCGTAAGCTGCTTCGTTTGGTGCAAGACAGCTCTATCATTTCGATAGGGCTGTTTTTATTTGTGGTAAATGAAAAATGAAGTTTATAGACGAATCAAAAATCGAAATCTTCGCGGGCAATGGCGGCAACGGCATAGCCAGTTTTCGTCGTGAGAAATACATCGACAAAGGCGGTCCCGATGGTGGGGATGGCGGACGCGGCGGCAGCATCTGGGCGCAAGCGGACAGCAACATCAATACTCTGGTTGACTTCCGTTTCCAAAAAACCCATAGGGCTAAGAACGGTGAGTCCGGTCGCGGCTCCGACTGCTACGGCAAGGGCGCGGATGACGTCATCTTGCGTATGCCAGTCGGTACCGTGATTACCGATCTTAACAGTGGCGAAGTCATGGCCGACCTGATGATCGACGGCGAGAAAGCGTTGCTCGCGCAAGGCGGCATCGGCGGTCTGGGTAACATCCATTTCAAATCCAGTACCAACCGCGCGCCGCGCCAATGTACGCCCGGCACGGATGGCGAGACTCGCGAACTGCAACTGGAGCTAAAGGTATTGGCGGACGTGGGCTTGCTCGGCATGCCCAACGCCGGCAAATCGACCTTCATCCGCTCGGTATCCGCTGCGAAGCCTAAGGTCGCGGATTACCCATTCACCACCCTGCATCCCAATCTGGGTGTGGTACGCGTGTCGCATGAGAAGAGCTTCGTCATCGCCGACATCCCTGGTCTGATCGAAGGTGCGGCGGAAGGTGCAGGACTGGGGCACCAGTTCCTGCGCCATCTGGCGCGTACCCGAGTGCTGCTGCATCTGGTCGATCTGGCGCCTATGTACGAAGGCACCGATCCAATCGCCGAAGCACGCGCCATCCTCAATGAGCTGAAAAAATACGACGAAGCCCTGTATCAGAAACCGCGCTGGTTGCTGCTCAACAAACTCGACCTGCTGGAAAATCCAGATGAAAAAGTCGCCGCTTTCCTCAAGGAATTCGACGACTACGATCGCTACTTCACCATCTCTGCCATCAATGGCGATGGCTGCAAAGAACTGACCTACGCCATCATGGAACACCTGCTGGAGATGCGCGAACAGGAAGCCGAAGCGGCAGCAGCCAGTGCCCAAGAGAGTGACGCCAGCACGCTTTGATGCGCTAAAGAAATATCGACTACCTAGTCTTGCTACCCATGAAAACTGTACTCACCTCATGTAAACGTATCGTCGTCAAAGTCGGCAGCAGTCTGGTCACTAATCAGGGTGCCGGGCTAGATCTCGATGCCTTGGGCAACTGGGCTAGGCAAATCGCAGCACTGAACGCCAGCGGCCACGAAGTGGTACTCGTTTCTTCCGGTGCGATTGCTGAAGGCATGCAACGCTTGGGTTGGACTGCCCGCCCCACGCTGATACACGAGCTGCAAGCTGCCGCCGCCGTCGGCCAGATGGGTCTGATACAAGCTTACGAAAGCTGCTTCCGCAAACACACTTTACATGCCGCGCAAGTATTGTTGACACATGCAGATCTGGTGGACCGCGAGCGTTATCTGAATGCGCGCGGCACTTTGACCACCTTGCTGGGCTTGCGCGTCATTCCCATCATCAACGAGAACGACACCGTGGTCACAGACGAAATCAAGTTCGGCGACAACGATACCTTGGGCGCGCTGGTGACCAATCTGATCGATGCCGACGTATTGGTGATACTGACCGATCAGACCGGACTATTTACCGCCGACCCGCGCAAAGATCCTAGCGCAACCTTGGTCGCGGAAGCCAGAGCGGGCGAGGCACAACTCGAAGCGATGGCCGGTGGCGCTGGTAGTGCCATAGGTCGCGGCGGCATGCTGACCAAAATACTCGCAGCAAAACGTGCGGCGCGCAGCGGTGCCCATACTGTGATTGCATCCGGCCATGAACGCGATGTGCTGTTGCGACTAGTGCAGGGTGAGTCCATCGGCACGTTACTCACCGCGCCTACGCTGATGTTGGCCGCGCGCAAACAATGGCTCGCAGACCATCTGCAAGTCACCGGAAAACTGGTGCTGGATGATGGCGCGATCAAGGCGCTCAAAGACGGCAAGAGTCTGTTGCCGATAGGCGTGACGCAAGTGAACGGCGAGTTCCAGCGCGGCGCGGTGGTTGCCTGCGTGAACACACAAGGCCACGACATCGCACGCGGCTTGAGCAACTACAACGACGCTGACGCACGCCGTATCGCACGTCACTCCAGCCACGAGATCACCACCTTGCTGGGTTATGGCGGCGATGCCGAACTGATACATAGGGACAACTTGGTTCTATTATGACGGTGAAAATAGGGTGGGCCGCACCCCATGCCGTAACCGCAACATAGTGCTGCTTTAAAGCAGATACATTTCTGTAGGAGCAAGCAAACTCGCGTAAGGAATTCGCAAACTTTTTGCCCCTACAATCACACTCCTTTGGAAAACAATATGAAACGCATCGACGACGAATTCTCCTTCCAGGTACGCGAACTGACCGACCAGATGGAAGGCATCTTGGGTGACCCGCCCGACCGGAAGAACTACAACAATATGGTCAAAGCGCTGCTGGCTGAATACACTAAAGAAGTCATCGTTGAAGATGTCAACCTGCTCAGCTTCGCGCTGGTCGACCATCTCAAATACGACAAGCCTGCCGGACTACTGGCCAGCGCCAAGAAGTACGAAGCGACAGATCCCGCCAAGGTTGCAACCATGGTCTCAGGCAACAGCCCAGAATATGATGTCCTGCTGGCTTCCTTGTTTGAAAATTATCCCGCCTTGGCACGCAAAGCGGTGATCGTCGCCTTCCTGAAACAGAATCCCGGCATGTGGCTGGGTCAGGAAGCGGCTCCCGAGGCAGAGGAAGAAGAGAACGAAGACGACATGCAGGACGATGACGACGGCCCAACTGCCGATGTAATCGATCTATTCGACGAGGCTCAGGATCCCCATGAACAGTAATCTGCCCGCACTCAGAAAAGCCGTCACCGAACTGGTCATCTCCGGCGCCACCGAGCGTGCCGAAGAAGCATTTTCGGAAGCCGCCGAGCAGTACGGTGATATTGCTATCGTGGAAGTGTTGTCCAGCATAGCGCCGCAAGTGACCTCGCTGCATCTATCCGCTTTCGATGGCGGCAAGCTGTCCCTTGCGACACTGCTGGTGCCGCCCAAAGCTTGGGCCGATAGCCTGGCCTTCTTCGCCGCCAAATGGCGCGAGGATGACATCGAGAACGAACCTGAACTGCTGGCAGAATCCCTGTTCGCGCATATCCATGGCGTGGTGTTCTCCACCGATGACCATGAGCGACGCCACGAATTGCTCAAAGCCTGTGTCGCCACCGACAGCGGCCTATTGGCGCTGATGGCGCTGTTCTCTATGGCGCCGGATGACGTACTTGAAACCGCAGAACGCATCGACTCGATGCGCTCCTATGTCACTGGCGGCAGCGAGTCCGAGCACGACATCGTGCCGCTCGCCGTCGAGCTGTATCACGCCACCCAAGACGGCTGGGAACAAGTGTTGTACGGCCTGTTTCCCAACTATATGCACGACCCGGATGCGGTACGCGAACAGCATGCCGACGAGGACGAAGAAACACCCGACGCGCATCGCAGCACACAGGAACTGCTAAGACAATTACGTAAATTAGTCCCCACCGAGAACAAAACCAAAGAGCGCAGCAAGCGACACCAGAGCTTGGGCAAAGATATTTTTTCCTGATGACCGCACAAACGATAGATACCTCGCTGGTCTCACTCACCGCGCAACTGCCGCTGCTATTGCGCGCCATCCATGCGCTAGGACAACGCCAAGACCATCTGGAAGACGCCGACGAACTCGCACACGAACTGAGCGGAATCACCGCCATGGTAGCGAGCAAGTTCACCAACGATCGTACTGCCGAGGGCATACTCGAGGCATTGCGTCTGACTGTGGGCTGTGTCTCGTTGGGCTTGGCGCATACACTGGCGCACGAAGACGACGAGGCCGCCCTGGAAATGCTGATCGAACAAGGTTGTGAGCGCGTCTTCCAACAAGGCTTCCGCGCCATCAAAGAACTTGCGCAACTGCCTGATGTAGCGATCATCAGCATCTATGACCGCTCACCGCAGGAACAAGAACGCCGCCTCAAAGCGACTTTTATGCACTACTGCGAGGCCGACCCTAACGACTACTGGATGGGCTACAAGAACTTCCAACGCGAATGGCAGAGTCGCAGCAAGATACAAGCGACACTGGACTGCGCGCTGTGGTTGCGCAAACATCACAACGAAGGTGCGGTACGCGGCAACGATATGGATGCGGAAGGTGTGTTGGCCATCGCAATGATCTTCGCCCTGCGCGGCAACGGGCGCATCGTCGCCAAAGCAGGACAACGCGAACTCGAAGAGTTGCTCACTAGCTTACGCAAGGAGAAACCGGATACTGAAATTGCATGGGAGTTGTTCTTAAGCAAGCTACCTGTCGTACATCAGACCGTGCTGCGCGAGCGCCTCACTCATCTGCGTGACAGTCATATCGTCACCGAACTACAGCGCCTGAGCAAGAAGGCAAAGCCTAGCAAGCGTGACATCAGCGAACTATTCCAAGAGCTACAAAACCACGGTGGCAACGAGATCGAAGTCGACTACGAATGAAGTGCCCCGAACAGGGCACTGTGTCACTGGGGGAGTTCCACCCCGTTAAACTTAAATACCGAACGCCACAATTCCATCGCTTCGCCTTCCGCGTCCAGCACGATGCGATCATTCATTTGCTGATCATATTCGGCACGACGCCGTGCATCGGTGAGAACTTCATAAGCCTGCTGTATGGCATTGAAGCGCGCCTCTGCACCCTCTGCGCTGTTGCGGTCGGGATGGAAGCGCATCGCCAGTGAGCGATAACGCTTCTTGATATCGTCAGCACTCGCGTTCGGTGCCACGCCCAGTATGTTGTAGAGATTCTCCATGGTTTGCTCTCTGCGCAGCTCAGGGCTGCAGCTCCTCTACTTTGATTTGTCTGTTCGATGCAGCAACTTGCACGGCAGCGCGCAATAGCTCAGCACTGCGCTCATTTCCGACACCATGCAGCGCGTGTTCGATTAGCACCGCGTTGGCGAACTCGCTCAAGGTACGATGGTGACTCTCTTTATCTGAGAGCACGGGCATGGGATTGATCGCCTGGAAATACAGCATCCCGTCACGCACCGCGAGTGCCATCAAATATAACTTGTCTTTATCCGTAGCCACTTTGGCGTCATGCACGGCATAACAGCAAAGCTCGCTGTCAGGCAGCGCAACAACGCTACCCAACTGTTGGGCGACCGCTTCGAGGAATGATTGTGCCGGGTTGAGCTGCGGTGCGATGGTGATGTGATACTGGCCGGGCCGACTGATAATCAAAGGATGATCCAATAATACCGGCTTGGATCTACGTATGGTCAAGATCACCAGGGTGACCAAAGTGATGAGTAATAGCGACTCGCCCATGCTGCTCCTTCTGGCTATCGGTGGGTGAATACAGCGAGGCGACTCAGCTGCGGCGCATCAAATGAGCACTGAAATTGGTACTCTCTATCCACTTCTTGATGCGATTGGCATCGCCGATACGGGTGCGCTTACCCCATGAATCGAGCAGCACAATGATGACAGGGCGCTGATTGAAGGTCGCTTCCATCACCAGACAACGCCCGGCTTCATTGATGAAACCGGTCTTACTCACACCGATCTCCCATGAGGCATTCTTAACCAACGGATTGGTGTTGTGGAACTGCAACTCACGTCCGCCCCAACCGTCTACCGAAGTTGAAGCCGTGGTGGTGTATTGATGGATCAATGGGTAGGTGCGCGCAGCAGCCACCATCTTGACCAAGTCATGCGCAGTAGAAACGTTGTCACTGTTCAAACCGGTGGGATCGAAGAAACGCGTGTCGCTCATACCCAGCTGTCTGGCTTTGGCATTCATGGCGGCGACTGCTGCGGCCAATCCACCCGGGTAGTTACGTGCCAATGCCGAAGCGGCACGATTCTCGGAAGCCATCAGCGCCATCTGCAACATCTCAGCGCGGGTGAAGGTCATGCCGATACGCAAACGCGAGTGAGTGCCTTTGAGCGTGTCCAGATCCTCGGTACCGACACTGACCATCTCATCCATAGGTAGCTTAGCGTCCAACACCACCATGGCGGTCATCAGTTTAGTGATGGAGGCAATAGGGGCGACTTGCTGGGCATGCTTGTCGTAGATAACTTCTCGGGTCTTGGCATCGACGATCAACGCGATATTAGATTGCACGTGCGGCGAGGCAGGATCAAGGCGCGCACTGACATGCGACTTGTGCGCTTTATGCTTGTGGTGATGCTCTTGCGCCTGCGCCCAATTGATGACGAAAGTTTGGCTGATAACTACCAGCATCCATATCTTCTTTTTCATTTTCTGCTTCCCGTCCTGCTCGATGCCCTAGAGCATACCTTAAAATCAATATAAATCAATCAACAAGCTGTTTTTTCTCTTCTTGCTTCTGAAGATTCCACAGATATTCATAAGCGCCATGTTGCGCCAACAACTCGGCATGCGTACCGCGTTCGATGATGCGCCCCTGCCCCATCACCAAAATCTGATCGGCATCCACCACCGTAGACAGGCGATGCGCGATGACCAGCGTGGTACGGTTCTGCGCGATGCCGCGCAGCTCGGCCTGTATGGCCTTCTCAGAATGCGAATCCAATGCCGAGGTTGCCTCATCGAAAATCAGCATGGCGGGATTTTTCAAAATGGCGCGCGCGATGGCGACACGCTGCTTCTCGCCGCCGGACAATTTCAGACCACGCTCGCCCACCGTGGACTCATAGCCCTGCGGCAACGACTCAATGAAACTATGGATATGGGCGGCCTGCGCGGCGGCAATCACCTCCTCGCGGCGCGCCTCCGGTCTGCCATAGGCGATGTTGTAATAGATGGTGTCATTGAACAGCACAGTGTCCTGCGGCACGATGCCGATGGCCGCGCGCAAACTGCTCTGGGTCACGCTGCGAATGTCCTGACCATTGATCTGTATGCTGCCTTGACCCACGTCGTAGAAGCGGAACAACAGGCGCGACAGCGTGGACTTACCCGCACCACTCGCGCCAACCACGGCGATGGTATGTCCAGCAGGTATGTCGAAACTCACGTCATGCAAGATCTGTCGGTCGGGTGCATAGCTGAAGTTCACAGCGGTGAAACGTACCGCAGCTTGTCCCACTTGCAAGACTGTCGCATCCGGCGCATCGGCGATTTCCTTGTGCTCGTGCAACAGGCGGAACATCTTTTCCATGTCGGCCAGCGAATGGCGTATCTCGCGGTACACGAAGCCAAGGAAGTGCAGCGGCATATACAGCTGCAACATGAACACATTGACCAACACCAAATCGCCTATGCTCATCCTGCCATTCGCCACTTCATCAGCGGCCAGCAACATCAGCGCGGTGATGCCGATGGCGATGATGACGCTCTGTCCGGCATTGAGCAGCGCCAGCGAAGTTTGGTTACGCACTGCTGCTTGTTCCCAGTGCTCCATGTTGTGATCGTAGCGACGCGCCTCGTAAGCCTCGTTACCGAAATACTTGACCGTCTCGTAGTTCAGCAAGCTATCGATGGCGCGGGTGTTAGCTTTGGAGTCCAAGTCATTCATGGTACGGCGTACCACCATGCGCCACTCGGTGATGAACAGCGTGAAGATGATGTAAGCCACCAGCGTGATGAAGGTGATGATGGCAAACCAGGCACTGTATTTCTTCAGCAGGATGATGGCGACCAGGATGATCTCCAACAACGTAGGCAGAATATTGAACAGCGTGAAGTTAAGTAAAAAACCGATGCCGCGTGTGCCGCGCTCGATGTCACGCGACACGCCACCGGTCTGACGATCCAGATGGAAGCGCAGACTCAGACTGTGCAGATGCTCGAACACTTGCAGGGCCACGCGGCGTATGGCGCGCTGTGTAACTTTGGCGAACACCGCATCACGCAATTCACCAAACAGCGTGCTAAACAGGCGCAGCAGACCGTAACCCACAATCAGAAACACCGGCACCACTAACACCGCATGCGAACTATCCAAGGCATCGATGATCTGCTTCAAGGCCAGCGGGATCGTCACGTTGGCCAACTTAGCCAACACCAGCAAGACCATCGCGATCACCACGCGCACCTTGAACTCCCACAGATAGGGCAGCAGTGAACGTATGGTCTGCCAGTCGTTACGATTCTCGGCGGCAGTGGAATGTGTAGTGTCGGAGCGCATGGTGAGTACAACGAAATCAAGAGTGCGATTATAACTGGCACAGGCAGATATCCTCACATGAACTGCAGGAACATTGCATGGCTAACCTTAAGTCCCCTCCCCATTGGGAGGAGGGGGCTGGTTTTGCAACCATCATTCAGCTTGATTTACAGTAAACTCACTGCGCATCTCGACACCTACTTTTAGCCGATCACCCCATGTCATCCAACCCCGTTCCTATCGACCCCCCATACGGCATGAGCCCCGAGGCGTGGTACCGCGCGGCCAGTCAGACTTCTGGACTGAGCTTCGACCCGGCACAAGCCAGCGTCATCGCAGCACTGGATACACTCTGGCATCAGCTGATGGATTTCAAGACCAAGCGCAACCACTTCCTCGGGCGTAGCCTGCTCAGTCCCGATGTGCCCAAAGGCATTTACATCTGGGGCGGGGTGGGACGCGGCAAGACCTTCCTCATGGATGGCTTCTACGAATGCGTGCCCTACCGCCGCAAACGCCGTATCCACTATCACCATTTCATGGCTGAAGTGCACCAGCGCATGCAGCAACTCGCCGACCACGACGACCCGCTGATGGCTTTGGCTGAGCGCATAGAAGAATCGACTCGATTGCTGTGTTTGGATGAGTTTCATGTCGACGACATTGCCGATGCGATGATCTTGGGGCGCTTGCTGAGCGCGCTGTTCGAGCGCGGCGTAGTGCTGATCACTACTTCTAACTACCCGCCCAGCGGCCTGTATCCGCACGGTTTGCAGCGGCAGAATTTCCTGCCCGCCATCGCCATGCTGGAGCGCGAACTGCAAGTATTGAATCTGGGCAGCGGCGACGATTACCGCATGCAACGCGGTGACCAAGAGTCACGTTATATCGTGCCTTGCGATGCGCATAGCGAACAGACCATGAGCGCAATGTTCGAGCGTTTCAACAGTGCGGCAGACAGCTCGCAGCAGCACCCTATCCCGCACCGAGGCATCAGCGCACAGGCTATCTGGTTCGATTTCCAAGAGCTATGCGGCAAGGCGCACGGGCAATCCGACTATCTGAATATCGCGCAGCGTTTTCACACCGTGTTCCTATCCGGCATCCCCGTCCTGCATGCCGACCATTCCTCCGCCGCGCGCAGACTCACCTGGCTAATAGACGTGCTGTACGACAACAATGTGCAACTGGTCGTGTCGGCAGCGGCTGCGCCGGAAGCCTTGTATGTGGATGGCATAGGGGCGACTGAATTTCATCGCACCGTCAGCCGCTTGGTCGAGATGCAATCGGCCAGCTATATGCGCTTGGCGCACCGCACGCTCAACGTCACGCTATAAGTGCACGCTCAATCGCGACGCTTCAGAATTGTGGCGAGCCAACTATCCAGCTTATCGCGATTAAGACGATAGCTGCGATATGCAGCCGTGGCATGCACATAAGTCTTCACGCCCTCCTTCCACGCGCTGAACTTGCCATAACAGTAGGCGAACCAGCGTATGGTCATCAGTTTGCTTTTAGTAATGGCCAGCAGGCGCGCAGCTAAAAAAGTACCAGTGACTTTAGCCATAACAAACACGAACACGCCATCCAGCGCATGGCCATGCGCGATCAGCCACACGCCGGCCAACTTGAAGGGCAGCATCAGCAACACGGGGATAAGGAACAAGGCGAGGCAGACGGCAGGATGACGCGCGGCGACAAAGTCTTCCAACTTGCGCACCAGGG
>JAVHRA010000142.1:0-12528 GCA_036171395.1 Gallionella sp.
GCAGACATCGATATAGGAAGTAGGTGCAAGCAGGCCTTTAGTAGGGTGGTTCCAGCGCAACAATACTTCTGCGCCTAGGATGCGCTGGTGACTATCGACCTGCGGCTGGTAATAAAGCTCGAATTGCTGCTGCTCTAGCGCGGAACGCAGGTCGTGCTCCAAGGCATTGCGCGCATTGAGATTGGATTGTATGGCTGGGTTGAAAAAGTGCGTGGCATTGCGGCCTGCCGATTTGGCTTGCACGACCGCGACCTTGGCTTGCTTGATGAGATCTTCTGCGGAGTCTTGTTGCCCCAACAGCATGGTGATTCCTATGCTGGCGGTACTGCGTATCGTCAAGCCGTTGCAAGGGTAAGGTTGGTTCACCAAGAGGCGTATTTTCTTAGCGTGACGTTCGGCCAACTCTGCCGCGTGTTCTATGTAGGTGCTGAGTGACTCCAGCAAAATGACAAATTCATCGCCACCGATACAGGCTAAGGTGTAACCGTCCGGCAAATAGTCATGCAGACGGTTGGCGATCTCACGCAATAGTTGATCACCACAGGCGCTACTAAAGGACTTGAAGTGATCCAGGTCGAGCAACAGCAAAGCGCCATACTGTCCACTACCTAAACTGGCATGGGTTGTATGCTCGATACGTTCAATCAGCATGCGGCGATTGGGTAGCTTGGTGAGCGGATCGTAGTAGGCTAATTCATGGATGCGTTGCTGGGAGCGTTTATGCTCGGTGATGTCGCGGCCTATGATGACCAGCCCTTTGCGTTGCCCGTTGGTCTCGAAGGTTGGCATCTTCAGCACTTCCATGGTGCGTAATTCGCCATGCTCATCAGGGATATATTCCTCGGTGACCAATAGGCTGCCTTTTTCCCAGGCCAGCTGATCGTCCTTCACACAACCTTCATAGGCGGAACGGGAATCCGGTTGCAATTCCGCCAGCTCCATATCGGTCTTGCGATACCAATCGATTTGGTGGAGAGCAAATAGTTTTTTGGCGGGTTCGTTGATTAGTAGCCAGCGTCCTTCGCCATCTTTTAAGAAGATAGGATCGGGGATAGTCTCGATCAACGCGCTGAGATTTTTATTAAGCTCCTTGAGTTTGGCTTCGTTATATTTGCGCTCGGAAATATCGCGACAAGCACCGTAGAGCTGGCCGTTAGGCATCATTACGACACTCAATTCCATGGGAATTTTGTGTCCAGTCTTGGGAATCAACCTGATCTCTACGGTATGTCGCTGTCCATCGTCGACCACTTGGGCGAGTTTCTGTGCATAGGTCTCGCGCCAGTCTGGCGGCGAGATGTCCAGTACCGACATCTTGAGTAGCTCGGCGAGGCTATAGCCCAACACCTGCAAGGCGTTGTCGTTAGCAAAGACGATGCGTCCATCAGGCTGTGTGATGAACACCACGTCGGGCGCATGACGCATCAACTCATATGCAAAATTTTTTTCCATAATCTCACCCGAGAGCCGTTATTATTTTTGGATGCTGGATGCTGGATGCTGGATGCTGGATGCTGGATGCTGGATGCATTGCGATTCTCGTTAAGCTAGAGCAGGAAATGAACTGTAGCAAATTAATCATCACTATGGTTTGCCAAGAATATCTAGGCCGATTTAAGGAATGTCGGCATCGTTCATACGCCCCAGGATGATGCCGGTCTTGCGTAGTAATCCGTTAGCCTCGCGGTGCTTGTCGTAATAACGCGGATTGGGCACCATTGCGGCAAGTTTTGCGGCTTGCTCGGCGGATAGTTGTGCGGCATGCACATGGTAGTAGTGCTGGGATGCGGCCTCCGCACCAAACACGCCATTACCCCATTCGATCACATTTAGATAAAGCTCAAAGATGCGCTGTTTGTCCATCACTGCTTCCAGCATCACGGTGATGACCGCTTCCTCGGCTTTGCGCCATGGCGTGCGTTGGGTCGATAGAAAGAGATTTTTAGCCAGTTGCTGACTGATGGTTGAGCCACCGGCAACAATCTTGCCCTTCTTCATGTTCTTCTCGTAGGCTTTTTGGATGCCATCCCAATCGAAGCCTTCGTGGTCGACGAACTTGGCATCCTCAGACGCAATCAGCGCCCGTTTCAGATTGTTGGAGATTTTGGGATAGTCTACCCAGCGATACTTTAGCGCGGCATCCGGATCGGTGTCTTGCATGATCTCTAAGCGGGTATCCATAAACGCACTACTGGAGGGATTGAACTTAATCCACCAGCACACTTGTGCAAATAGCCACACTTGATACAACAGGATCAGCGCGATGCCATACAACATGCCGCGCCACAGCCAGCCCCAGATTCTTTTCATAAACGGGAGCGCAGGGTGGACAGTACCGCAGCGGTGTCGGGTCGCACGCCGCGCCACAGATAGAAGGCTTCGGCGGCTTGCTCCACCAGCATACCCAGTCCGTCGGCGGTCTGAGCACCATGGATACGGGCGAAGCTGAGAAAGGGGGTGTCGCGGCCATACATCATGTCGTATGCCAACGCACGCGCTGCGAATACATCATCCGGCAAGGGGGCCAGCTCATCAGTCAGTCCCGTGGAGGTGGCATTGATTACAACATCGAAGTGTTGCCCCGGAAGGTCGGCGTAGCCCACGCCAGCGATAGGTGCATGTGGCGCAAAAGTGGCGGCCAATTGTTGTGCTTTAGCCACGGTACGGTTTACTACGGTGAGTTGAGCGTAGCTGGTGAGCAACGGCAATACCACGCCGAATGAAGCCCCGCCCGCGCCCATCAGCAGCACGCGTTTCTTGTTCAGCAACACGCCGATGTTGTGTTCGATGTCTCTGACCAGGCCCGCGCCATCGGTGTTGTCGCCCAATATCCTGTCACCTTCGAACTTCAATGTGTTCACCGCTAGGGCGGCGCGTGCGCGTGGCGTCAATTCGGTGGCCAAGGCGTAGGCTGCAAACTTGAACGGCACGGTCACGTTACATCCCTTGTAATCCTCGTCGCGCAAGCGCTGTATGGTTGCTGCGAAGCCGTCCAGCGGAGCGGCGATGGCCTCATAGCGCAGGTCCTGCCCAGTCTGGCTGGCGAACATGCCGTGTATCAACGGCGATTTGCTATGGGCGATAGGGTTGCCGATGACGGCGTAACGATCTTTCATGGATGGTCGTGGTGGGTGAGCGGAAAAGCGCTGCGCATTGTAAAGAAATTCATGCCGCTGTTTGTGGCTTTGTCAGCAAGGCGATTACGATACCGCTCAATGCCATTGCCCAGACGATGGCCGCACCCGCCGGCAGATCGAACCACGCTGACAGGATCAAGCCTAGGGCGTAACCTGCGATGCCTGTCATCCAAGCAAACTTTAAGCGGTGACTGGTGATGCGGTAGGTCGCTAGGGCCGGCACGATCAGGCTGGCGAACACCAGGTAGATACCGACCAGCTGCACTGAAGCGGTCACCGCCAGCGCGAACAGTGCATAAAAACCAAAGTGCTGTAAATGTGCGTGCAACTTGTACCAGACCACTACTAGCGCCGCACTGAGGATGGCGGTGGCGATGAGCTGGCTGTTGCTCACCCACAGTATCTGCCCCACCAACATGTCTTTGAGGTGTTCGCCGGAATGCGCATCACGACTCATCAGCAAGATGCCCAGACTGGCAGCGAGTACGAAGGTCAGGCCTATGCAAGCCTCTTTCACTTCAGTGAGCCTATGTTCTATCCATGTCAGCAAGGCGGCACCCAGCAAGGCACTTAAACCCGCGATGAGTTGCACCAGCAGCGGTTGTTCGGTTAGACCTAGCAGGGCCGCGATGATGACCCCTAAGCCGGCAATCTGCGCCACCGCGAGGTCGGCAAAAATCACGCCGCGTTCCAGTACCTTGATGCCCAGCGGGATGTGCGTGGCAAGTACCAATAAGCCTGCAATGAAGGCGGGCAGCAAGATGTCCAGTGTTAGCGAGTTCATTTTGCGCCTGCCAAAAGACGTGCGAGGGTGTCATCGAATAAGCTGTATAGGTCGCTCGCTTGCGGCGTGCCGCCCACGGTATAGGGCAACATGACGGCCATGATATGGGCGCGTTGCGCAATCCAGTTGGAGGGGCGGTCATCTTGATAAGCCGCGCGTATCACCATCTTGGCCGGATGCTGTTTCAACTCATTCACCACCTGCGCCAAGTGGGAGGCGCTGGGCTCCATGCCCGGCTTGGCCTCCAAGGCAGTGACTTGTTGTAGTCCCAGCCACGCGCTCAGGTAGGGAAAGCCTTGGTGCTGCACCACGATAGGTACGCCCTTGAGCGGCGCGGCTTGTGCCTCCCATTTACTGATTGCTACACGCCATTTTTGTGTGAATGCGATCAGGTGCTGCTGATAGTGAGCTGCATTGGCGGGGTCAAGTTGCATAAGGCGTTTGCTCAGCGCATCGGCGATAGGTAGAAAGTTGCGCGCATCGGTTTGGATATGCGGGTTGCCCATAGCGTGCACGTCACCGTCAGCGCGATCTAGGCGACTCGGTATCTCGCGCATGGTGACGAACTTGGCCGCCTCGAAGTTGCCACTTGCCTCGGGTGCAATGGCGCGGTTGGCCGCTTCGCGCAATACCTTGGGCAGCCAGCCCGCTTCCAGTTCCGCGCCGGTACACACCAAAAGGTCGGCACGCGCCGCCTTGGCGATCAGGCTGGGACGCGCTTCTACGCGGTGCGGGTCTTGCAGTGCGCCAGTGGCGGTGTAGATGCTAGCCTTGTCCCCCGCCAGTTGCAGAGTAAGTGCCGCCCATTCAGGTTCGCAGGCAAATACATTGAGTGCGGCATGCGCCGAGGGAGCGATGAGTAAAAAGAGTATGAGAGATACGTTTTTCATAATGATTACCTGAAAATGTAGTCGTTCAATTAATAAGCATGCGCGCCGTGCGCACCCATGCTCATCACGTATTGCAGGAATAGTTGATTCTCCGCCCAGCCTTGCCGTGTCTGGTGACGTGCGATCTGTAAACGCAGGCGCGAGAATTCGCTGGGGCTGTAGTCCAGCATCCACGAGGTGCGTGTGGGTTGGAAGCCATAGTTGCTAATGACATTGGCGGCATTCGCCGCCCCCACCGCAGCCACGCCGGGCGTGAGCCGGTCGTAGCGCAGGCCGCTGCGCCAATGCGGCATGAATTGCGCCACGCTCTGCACATACCAGCCTTGTTGCGTGTCGCTAAAACTGCTCGGTGTGAGCAGGTTGTAGGTCAAAACACCGTTTTCTTTGCGCTGGAAATATTCGCCCTGGAATTTGATATAGCGCTCGGCGATGTTGCCGTTGGGCGCGTACTTCCACACCAGATCCAGACCCGCTGTCTGGCTGTTGCCGCTAAAACTATTCGTCACGCCGCCGGCTGTGCCGGGTAAGTCAGGCACGTTGTTGCTCAACGCATTGCTGCGTTGAGTCTGATGTAGCGACACGCCCGTGCGCCAGCTGTGCGCTATGCCAAGATCATCCGCGAGGTGGGCGAATAACACACCGGAACCCGCGCCATTGCGATTGCTATCGGTGCCGGGAAAGCCGCGCCCGCGCCCAAGTTCACCGCCTAGTTCAAGGAAGGTGTCGGTAGGCGCGAGCCATTTGAGTTGCACGCCGTCTTCACCGAGTTGGTTGTTCCATAAGGTTGCGTACACCAACGGTTGGTCGACGAAATCCCAAGCATGGGCATGTTGCTCGTTGAGATAACCCAGTCCGGAGAAGTAACGGCCGAACTTGAGGTTCAGCCCCTTGCCCAGTGCGCTGCTTTGCACATAGGCGTTCTCCACCGTGATGCCCCCGGCGGGACTTAGTGCCATGGTGGCATAGCCGCTGTAGTCGGGATCGATGTTGGCACTGATGCCTAATTCGGACTCGCCCAGATTGAAACCTTGTTGATGGCCGGGATTGGCGGACATGGCAAATCCGGTGACGGGAATCGCCGGGTCGAGGCCGAGACGACTGTAGGTGCCGCCCAAGATTAGCGACACATCAGGATTGAATGCGCTAGTGCTGGCAGTTTGCGCGGCGGCGTGTTGTTCGAGTTGTTGTACCCGTTGCTGTAAGGCTTGCAGATCGTCATCGCTGGCGGCGATGGCGTTAAAGGAGTGCGCCAATAGCGCGGCAAGCGCTACGCTAGTAAATTTTGGTTTGAACATAATGGACTCCACAAAAGCATACGAAAAACCCCGCCGTCATAACGGCGCGGGATCGCTGATCAGCTCATGCGGAATAAGGCGGTGAACGTGCGGTGTAAGCGGCGCAATAGGTAGAGCGAAAAACGGTGGGTATAGTGAAATCGAAATTGCTGTCGTGGACTATTACGCTGAATTGAATGCTACTCGAACCGAGCGCGCTGCCCAGTTGCGCATATTTCGCACACAGGTCGCAATGCTTGTCGTGCGGAAGTGAGGAGTCCGCACCTTGCGCTTCCAGTGCATGCGCGATGCCATGCGTCAGACCGCCCAGCTGTGCGAACAGCAGGGCGGTGATCAGCAGGAATCTGGGCAGCAGGGCGCGCAACATGGCGCGCACTATAGCGAACTATCCATGTAGCCTCAATGCCCTATTGCGCGCGTACCGGTCGGCAGGACTTGAAAAAATCCCCACTGCCCCCACTTGGCTGGTGCGGTGGGGATGCTAGACTGCCGGACTCAGATATTTGACAGGAGACCAGACACAATGAAGCGCATATTTTTATTTATCCTGACCAATTTGGCGGTGTTGTTCGTCATCAACATCACGCTGCGTTTGTTGGGGGTGGATCGCATTCTCAATCAAGGCGGTGGTATTAACTTCACCAATCTGTTGATTATGTCCGCCGTTATCGGTTTTGCCGGTTCTATCATCTCGCTGTTGCTGTCCAAGTGGTCGGCCAAGCGTTCAGTCGGGGCGCAAGTCATCGAAAATCCGTCTGACCCCACGGAGCGCTGGTTGGTGGAGACGGTCAAACGTCAGGCGCTATCGGCTGGTATTGGCATGCCGGAAGTGGCGATCTATGACGCGCCGGATGTGAACGCCTTTGCCACCGGTTGGAATAAAAATAATGCCTTAGTCGCGGTGAGTACCGGTCTGCTGCACAACATGAGTCGCGAAGAAGCGGAAGCGGTGCTGGCCCATGAAGTTAGCCACGTCGCGAATGGTGACATGGTCACGCTCACCTTGATTCAAGGTGTGGTGAATACTTTTGTGGTGTTCTTCTCTAAGCTGTTCGGCATCTTCATCGACTCTTTATTGCGCGGCAAGGACGACGAAAATCGCGGCCCTGGCATCGGCTCTTTTGTCGCTGAGATAGTGGCGCAACTGGTATTGGGTGTGTTGGCCAGCATCATCGTGATGTGGTTCTCGCGGCAGCGTGAGTTCCGTGCCGATGCAGGCGGCGCTTCTTTGGCGGGGCGCGACAAGATGATTGCTGCTTTGGAACGTCTCAAGATGAACCACGAGCAAGCCAGTCTGCCGCAAGAAATGGCGGCCTCCGGCATCTCAGGCGGCAGTGCAATGAGCAAATTGTTCATGACCCATCCGCCCTTGGAGGAACGTATTGCGGCGTTGCGTGCGGGGCGCTGATTTGCGCGTTGCACGTAGATAAAAAAGCCCCGCTATCGTCAGCGGGGCTTTTTTATTGTGCGGGTGTCGGTTGTGATTCGGGCGGGGATGCGGGGGCTAGCGGGGCAGTTTCAGGCGGGTAGGCATCACCCGAGTCCTCGTAGTCGTCATACTTAAGCTGCGGTGGATCGCCGTCGTAGACCAGATCTTGTCTATGTTGCAGATAGGCATCGCGCAGGAACTCATAACGATCCAGCGTCGCGCTATCCATGACCGACTCCGCATCCAAGAGTTGCGCGCGGGTCTTGATGCCGTTTACCACGTACAGCGTATTGCGTGTCGCCACGGGCGTGATCTTGCCTGACTGACTGGGGACAGTGTCGACTGCGCGGCCCAAGCCATCGCGTAGCGTGGACGGGCCCAAGATAGGCAGCATCAGATAGGGACCGGGTTTTACCCCCCAGTAACCTAAGGTCTGACCGAAATCTTCATTGTGCTTTTCTAGTCGCGTCGTTACGTTGATGAGGCCGAATACACCGAATGTCGAGTTGAACAGAACGCGTGAAGCGTCCGATGCGGCTTGTTTGAATTTGAGTTGTAACAGGTCGTTGGCGGTGACGACGATGTCATCCAGATTAGAGAAAAAATTGCTGACCATGATCTTGCCCACGTTGGGCATGGCTTTGTCGTAGCCTTGTGCTAGAGGTTTGGCTACCGCTCTATCCAAGCCATCATTGAATTTGTATACGCCACGATTGAACGATTCGTAAGGATCGGCGGGGTTGCTGCCGTTGGCGCAGCCCGACAGGATCAGTACCGCAATAAGACTTAGTTTTTTGAATGTACGCATGGTTCAGAAGTCTCTGGGGTGCAAACTATACAAGGAGGTTGGGGGGCGGGAGTTCAGCTTCAAGCAGGGTGTACTGGCCGGATCTGCGCTCTGCAAAATAATGCTGCAAGCTGAAACGCACCGGGCGGAAGGCCAATTCCTGCCAAGGTATTTCTGCTTCGCTGAACAATCTGACTTCTAGACTTTCCACGCCCGGCGAGAACTCCAAATCCAATAATCGGGCGCGGAAGAATAGATGTACTTGGTTGATATAGGGCAAGCTATGCATGGAATACAGTTGCTCAAGTGCGACACGCGCATTGGCTTCTTCCAGCGTCTCGCGTATCGCAGCCTGTCCGGCGCTCTCGCCATTCTCCATAAAGCCACCGGGCAAGGTCCACAGGCCGTAGCGCGGTTCTATAGCACGCTTGCAGAGCAGTATTTTGTCCTGCCACACGGGGATGGAGCCGACCACCAGCTTGGGATTCTCGTAATGGATGGTGTCGCAGCGTGTGCACACATGACGTGGCCGACTATCCTCACTCGGGATACGTAGCTCGACGGTCGCGCCGCAGGCACTGCAAAATTTCATTTCCAGAATTGCCACCAGGATTTTTGATCGGCGGCAATCGCGAGCGCAGTCGCTGTTTCAGAGCCGCCGTTCAAGTTCAACACCCGCTGGGCGTCGTCACGCAGCACGGTCATGCCCATCGCATCGTAGGCCCGCACTATCACCAATAGCGCGGGACGCACACTGGTGCTGTTGGGATAGTTTTTTAGGATGTCTTGGGCGCGGTTCACAGCGGCGATGTGCGCGCCACGGCGCAGGTAGTAGCTGGCGACATGCAGGTCGTGACGCGCCAATTGATTGACCAGATATTGCATACGCAGTGTGGCATCAGAAACATATTGGCTGTTCGGGTAGCGAGTGATCAGCTCCTTGAATGCGGCATAGGCGTTCTGTGCCATCTGCGGGTCGCGGTCACTGGCTTCTTCACCACCGATGTCGTTGAGTATGCCCTTGTCGGCCGAGAAGCTGGCCAGCCCTTTGAGGTAGTAGGCATAGTCAACATGCTCGTTGTTGGGGAATTGTTTGATGAAACGATCCGCAGCCGAGATAGCCGGATCGGGTTCGCCCTTTTTGTAATAGGCGTATGCAACCTCCAGCATGGCTTGTTGGGCGTAGCGGCCATAGGGATAGCGTGACAGCAGCTTTTCGTAGCGCGTGATGGCGGTGTCGTATGACTTGTCATCCAGAAATACCTTGGCGGACGTGTACAGTTCTTCTGCCGAGGCAGCTTTGTCAGTTTCTTTGGGTGCAGAGCTGCAAGCGACTAACGTAAGCAACAGGAATACAGCTAAACTATGGCGCATGACGAATCCAGAAAAAAATTTGCGCGATTATAGCGCAATCCCGCCCGCATCTTCCTTTGAGGATAGCTTAGACCCACTCGCAGACTCGGATAGTACCGACCAGGCGACAGCTGCAACAAGCCAGCTAGACCAGCAGTTTGCCGTACCGGATGAGCATGCCGGCCTGCGTCTCGATCAGGTGTTGGTGCAGCACTACCCCGAATATTCGCGCAGTCGTTTGCAAGAGTGGATCACGCGGCAGCAAGTGACGGTGAATGGCGCCGCCGCTTTGGCTAAACAGAAGATGTGGGGCGGCGAACTAATACGCGTCCAACCACAATCTCATCCTACCGAGCAGCCGTATGCCGCACAGGATATTGCGCTGGACGTGGTGTACGAGGACGATGAGCTGATGGTCATCAATAAGCCGGTCGGTTTGGTGGTGCACCCCGGCAACGGCAACTGGGAAGGCACTTTGCTCAACGCTTTGTTGCACTATGCGCCGCAACTTTCTGAAGTGCCGCGTGCGGGTATCGTGCATAGACTCGATAAGGACACCAGCGGCCTGATGGTGGTAGCCAAGACCTTGATCGCGCAGACCGCGCTGGTACGTCAATTACAAGAACGTAGTGTCAAACGCGAGTATCTGGCATTGGTGTGGGGTGAGCTGCCGCGCGGCGGCACGGTAGATGCGGCCATCGATCGTCACCCCAGCAATCGCGTCAAGATGGCGGTGGTGGAGGGCGGTAAACCTGCTGTCACCCACTACGACATTGAGCGGGCCTACCCCAGTTGCACTTTGGTGCGCTGCCGTTTGGAAACAGGCCGTACACATCAGATCCGCGTGCACATGGCTTATCTGAAGCACCCTTTGATCGGTGATGCTGTGTATATCCAAGGCGGACAAAAGTGTGTCCCGTACTTGCGCACGCTGCTCAATGGCTTTCCCCGCCAAGCTTTACATGCCACGCGGCTCGCGCTGGAGCATCCCAATACGGGGGAGCGTATGGAGTGGCATGTGCCCATGCCCGAGGATATGCAGCAGTTGTTGCGCGAGTTGCAGCGCGAAGTCAAAGAAGCGGCATTGCGCGACAAGAACAAAGGCTAACCCGCTAGTCTGGCATGACATCAAGTTAGCAAAATATAACCATGAACCTAGTCGAACACTGCATCTTTCCTGATTGGCCCGCTCCCTTGAATGTGCGCTCTCTTCAGACTACCCGTGTTGGAGGGGGGAGCAGTCCGCCCTACAAGAGTCTCAACCTCGGCATGCATGTTGGTGATGTGCCGCTGATGGTGGCGCGCAACCGCATGCTGTTGAATCGTCTCTTGCCCAGCGAACCGGTGTGGCTGGAACAAGTGCATGGCAAAACCGTGGTGCAGGCCGAGGCGGCTAACTGTCGCGCTGAGGCTGATGCCAGTGTCACGCGCCACAGCGCAGCGGTATGCGCAGTAATGACGGCCGATTGTCTGCCTATCCTGTTTTGTGACCAACAAGGTACGGTCGTGGCAGCGGCGCATGTGGGCTGGAAGGGCTTGGCTGCCGGCGTGATCGAAGCGACCGTGGCAGCGATGCGCGTACCCGGCACTAACATCTTGGCTTGGCTAGGCCCTGCCATCAGTCAGGCCGCGTTCGAAGTGGGTGCTGACGTGCGTGAGTTATTCATCACAGCAGATTCCGCCAACGCGGTGGCGTTTCTGCCTCATCCCGACAATAGCGAAAAGTATCACGCTGACCTGTATGCCTTGGCACGCCTGCGTTTGCAAGGATTGGGTGTGACGCAGATTTACGGTGGGGATAGATGCACTTACTGTGAAAACGACGTGTTCTTTTCTTACCGGCGCGACGGGGTGACTGGGCGCATGGCGACCTTTATCTGGCTGGAATAAAAACCTGTAACAGCTACTGCGCGATTAGATTCCTGTGTCGCTGGCTACGGTTTTGAGCGGTTCTTGACTGCTTATCTTTAGTAATATCTGCGTCTGCGCATGTAGCACGGCTGGCTTTGCTATAATCCGCGCCCCTGATTTATCTGTATCTTCCCATGAGCGTATTGTTGTGGATCGTCGCGGCGAGTTTCGTCGGTGGTGTGTTGAGCGTGATATGTGCCGCGCTGTTCGCACTGAATGCCCGCGCCCATTGGGTCAACGGTCTGGTGAGTTACGCGATCGGCGCGCTGTTGGGCGCGGTGTTTCTCGATATTTTGCCGGAGGCCATGCACCTGAGTGGCAACTTTACGGCGGTCAGCGGCACGATACTGATGGGCATCCTGTTGTTCTTTACATTGGAAAAACTGCTCATTTGGCGGCATTGTCACCACGACCATTGTGAGGCGCATGAGCCGCACGAACATAAGGAACATAACAACCACGGCCGCAGCGGCAGCATGATTATGGTGGGCGATACCTTCCATAACTTCGTCGATGGCGTGATCATCGCGGCCGCGTTCCTGACCGACATCCATTTGGGTATCGTCACTGCGCTGGCCATCATCGCGCACGAGATCCCGCAAGAGGTCGGCGACTTTATGATTCTGTTGCATTCTGGGTATAGCAAGACTCAGGCGCTGCTGTTGAATCTGGTGTCCAGTCTGGCGACGCTGGTGGGCGGGGTGTTGGCCTATTACGCGCTGCAATCGATGCAGCATGCCGTGCCGACTTTGTTGGCGCTGGCTGCTGCCAGCATGATTTACGTTGCGGTCGCCGACCTGATACCTGGTTTGCACAAACGCACCCAGCTACGCGACACCGTCGAGCAGGTCGTCCTGATCGCGCTGGGGGTGTCCTCGATATTTTTTGTCAACCTCGCGGTTGGCGTTTAACCCATCAAGTAGTTTATGAACGGAAAGCAGC
>JAVHRA010000143.1:0-2561 GCA_036171395.1 Gallionella sp.
GATCGCATGGACGAACAAGATTTGTCTTGGTTCGTTGACAACGATGTGAGCAAGGCGCTGCTGGCGACACAGGGCGTGGGCAAGGTGACGCGCATCGGCGGCGTGGATAGAGAGATTCGTGTCGAGATCGATCCGCTTAAGGTGCAAGCACTCAACGTTTCGCTGGCTGACATCTCGCGCCAGATCAAAAAGATTCAGCAGGAATCTTCAGGCGGCCGCGGCGATGTGGGCGGTGCGGAACAATCCATACGCACGCTGGCGACGGTGGCGACGGTGGAAGAGTTGGCGGCGATGGACATCGTGTTGATGGATGGACGCCACTATAGGCTCGACCAACTTGCAACAGTGCGCGACACGCGTATGGATAGACACTCATACGCCACGTTAGACGGCAAGCCGGTCATCGCTTTTGAGATCACGCGCACCAAGGGCAGCAGTGAAGTGACCGTGGCGCAGAAGGCGAAGCAGACCGTGGACAAGCTCAATGCAGAGCACAACCACATGCAGATCAGCGAGGCCTTCAACTCCTTCGAGCGCGTGCAAGAGAACTTCGAAGGCTCTATGCATCTGCTTTACGAGGGCGCGATTCTCGCGGTGCTGGTGGTGTGGTGGTTCTTGCGCGATGCGCGTGCCACTTTTATCTCGGCGGCGGCGTTGCCATTGTCAGTGATTCCTACTTTTATCGGCATGCAGTATTTGGGTTTCACCCTCAATACTGTGACGCTGCTGTCGCTAGCGCTAGTGGTGGGTATCTTGGTGGACGATGCCATCGTGGAGATTGAGAACATCACGCGCCATTTGCACATGGGCAAGTCGCCTTATCAGGCGGCGATGGAAGCCACCAATGAGATCGGTCTAGCGGTGGTCGCCACGACCTTTACCTTGGTTTCGGTGTTCCTGCCGACTGCCTTTATGGCGGGCATCCCCGGCAAATTCTTCAAGCAGTTCGGCTGGACGGCGGCCTTGGCCATCATGGCCTCGCTGGTAGTGGCACGCTTGCTCACACCCATGATGGCGGCCTATATGCTCAAGCCCTCTGTGGTGGTGGAGAAGGAAAGCGCGCTGATGAATTGGTATCTGCGTGCGGCGAAATGGTGTTTGGGGCATCGCTTGGCGACCACGCTGCTGGCGATTGCATTCTTCGTTGGCTCGCTGATGCTCATCCCCTTGTTGCCCAGCGGCTTCGTGCCACCCGCCGACAAGGCTCAGACCCAGGTGACCTTGGAGTTGCCACCGGGTAGCACGCTAGCAGAGAGCGCAGCATTAGCTGAACAGGCGCGCGTGTTGTTGATGCAGCTGCCAGATGTGAAGCAAGTATTCGCCGCCGTGGGGCGCGGCGCGAGTGGCGATATGTTCTCTGCGGGCAGTGAGTCCGATGTGCGCAAGGCCAACCTGACAGTGAAACTCACGCATCGCTCTGCGCGCAAACTCACCCAGAGCGGTGTGGAGAAACAGATACGCGACAAGCTCAAAAACCTGCCGGGTGCGCGTATCGCCATCGGCATGGGCGACAACGGCGAAAAGCTGCAACTCTTACTTAAGAGTGACGATGCCACCGCGCTGATTGCTGCAGTGCGCACCGTGGAGCGTGAGATACGTACCGTCAAAGGGCTGGGTAACGTTACTTCCACCGCCAGTTTGGTACGTCCCGAGATCAGCGTGCGTCCTAACTTTGCGCGTATGGCCGATTTGGGTGTGACCGCCGAGAGCGTCGGCGACGTGGTGCGCATTGCTACAGCGGGCGACTACAGCGTGGCCTTGGCCAAGCTCAATCTGCCACAACGCCAAGTGCCCATACGCGTGTCCATGCCCGAGTCGGCGCGTCAGCAGATCGATGTGCTGGCGCGTCTGCCGGTGCATGGTAAAAATGGCAATGTGATGTTGGGCAATGTCGCCGACATCAGCATGAGCAGCGGCTCCGCGCAGATCAGCCGCCTAGACCGCAGCCGCAACGTCGCCATCAACGTCGAACTGAACGGCAGACAACTCGGCGACGTGCTGGCCGAGGTGAACAAGCTGCCGAGTCTGGTGAAGTTGCCAGCCGGTGTGAAGCGCGCCGAATCGGGCGACGTAGAGCGTATGCAGGAACTGTTTGGCAGCTTCGGTCTGGCCATGCTTACCGGCGTGATGTGCGTGTATATCGTGCTGGTGCTGCTGTTCAAAGACTTTCTGCAACCCGTCACCATTCTGGCGGCCTTGCCCTTCGCCTTTGGTGGCGCTTTTGTTGCGCTATTGGTGACGCATAGCAGTTTCTCCATGCCTTCGTTGATTGGCCTGCTGATGTTGATGGGCATCGTCACCAAGAACTCTATCCTGCTAGTGGATTACGCCATCATGGCTAGACGCGATATGGGCATGAGCTTGGGTGATGCCTTGCTCGATGCATGTTCCAAACGTGCGCGCCCTATCGTGATGACCACCATCGCCATGGGTGCGGGTATGTTGCCGATTGCGATGGGCTTGGGCGCTGACCCTAGCTTCCGTATGCCGATGGCAACTGCGGTGATCGGTGGCTTGATTACCTCTACGGTTATCAGCTTGTTCGTCGTGCCGGTGGTGTT
>JAVHRA010000144.1:0-2519 GCA_036171395.1 Gallionella sp.
CTTTGCTGTCCCCCCGGTGTTGCAACCAAGAGCGCACCGATTCGAGCAGCACCTTTTGCAAACGCGGCAGCCAATGTGGCCTGATCCGTTCAATCAACATCTTCACTCCCAAGTTTTTTCTGCATGACCGACTGGTCTTGTGTCACTGACAACCTATACCGACACAATGTTCGCGCTGGCGCCCTTGGTCTGTACGCCAGCTAACAGAATGAATGCGGCACGTTGACTATCATCGCAACGCTACCAAGCCTAGTTACTGAATCCGATGGAAACCTAACGCTAGGCAACACAACATCTGCGAGAAAATCTGTATGAATACATCGAAAGCAAAAACATCTGTCATCATCACCAGCGGCGGCGAACACCACGACCCCGAGCAAGAAGTAGTGCCGCCGCGCCGCCTGTTGCGCATCGAAATCGCACCTAGCACGATGCTCTACGTGATACTCATCATCGTCGGCTTATGGTTCTTCATCCGTCTGCTACCGGTGATCTTAGTATTGGTCTGCGCGTTGATGATCGCGGGCACCTTAAGCCCTGCGGTAGACAAGCTGGAGCGGCGCGGGATACGCCGCGATGCCGGCATTGCCATCGTGTTCAGCCTGCTGTTCGTGACTACCGGTTTGCTGTTCGTACTGACCGTACCGGAACTGCTCAATCAGGTGAAGAGCGTGATTAGCATAGAGCCGGAGATGCGCGAGCGACTCGCACAATGGCTGGCCCGCTCACCACTCACCGAGAGTCTCGCCGCAGCCTTGCGCAACGTGCATTACGACATGCTATTCAAATCTTCCGCTGCCTCGGTACTGAGTTTATTCTCTCTGATAGTGGAGAGCATCGCGTACGGGGTCGGCGCAATCTTCCTTGCACTCTACATAATGTTAGATCGCGACCGACTGCGCGGCGCACTGTTCGCGGTGGTACCGCGCACTCACCATATCCGACTGTCGCGTATCTTGGTCAATCTGAACACTATCGTCGGCGGCTATATCCGTGGGCAGGCCATCACTTGCGCGGCCATGGCGGTGTTCATGTTCATCCTGCTCAGCGCGTGCGGGATCCCCAACGCGCTGGTGATCGCAATATTCGGCGGCTTGGCTGACGTGCTGCCCTATATCGGCATTTTCCTCACTATGGCGCCAGCGGTTGCGGCCGCGCTGCCCTACGGTGCGGTAATCACGCTAGTGGTATTTCTGCTGATGCTGGCTTACGAAGAATTTGAAAGCCGCGTGCTCGTCCCGGTTGTGTACGGTCGTGCCATGCGTCTGCCTTCCTCCATGGTGTTGCTGTCCCTGATTGCGGGCGCGACGCTGTTCGGCATCATCGGTGCACTACTGGCACTGCCCGTTGCCGCCACCATCCTGATGCTCATCGATCAGTTGCGCGTCGAATTGCCCGGTGAGACCGAACAGGCGGCCGATACCCAGAACCGTGAAAAAGATGAATATAGCGAACAGGAATACACCCGCCGCACCGACGGTATGCCGGCCGAACAAGCATCAGCCATTGCTTTTAATATATCGGGGAAGCGTAAAAAAGAAGAGAGCCAAGCGGATAAGTAATCAAAACCAATGCGCGGGGACAATAGAGCAAGCCACTATCTGACATCATCGAACAACACTTCCAGTCGCACACTGAATGACGGTGAGGCTTGGTAGTTTTTCAATTTGGGGAAATGCAGTTGCGGACTGAAATCGAAGAACAGCCATTTTTGATGTAAGCGATAGCGATAATCCAGGACCAGCACTGTATCGGTCACTTGATTGCCCGGATTGCTGATGCCGAAAGTGGTGAGCTGATAAAGTAAAGCGGTACGGTCATCGAGCGTGTGAAAGAACGACCAGTCTTGGCGCATATCCAAATTCTGCCTATCTTTTAGCCAGGTGACGTTACTCGAAGAGCGAAACAAAAACTGTGCACTCATGATCTGTTCGAAATTCAAAGTGCTGGTCTCGCCCACCCCCAAGTTATTGAACCAGTACACCGACTCGGCCGCAGTCATGCGCCACTCCCCCAACGGTACTGAATAGTTGACGGCTGTACGCACGAACGGTCTGATGGGAATCGGGAATTTCAGTCCCGCATCGGTGTGAAAGTGCCACGTACCCTCATCGCTGGAGGCAAAACGTGCCGCCACACCAACGCCTTTGGGGGCGAGGGATTTACGCGGCAACACAGGCGCAGATTTGGTTGGTGCATCGATCGCATTCTTTTCTGGATCGGTCTCTATCAATAAGCGCAATTTCCCCTCGGTGATGGGTAAGCGCAGATTCAACCTTGCGTCCAATTCAAATCTGCGCCCTCCGCCATAGCCTGTAGCACGACTTAGATTCATCTGGAACACACTAGGATTACTCTCTTGATAATGGCGATCGCCGCCGAAGAAGCGATCGATATAACTGGCGAAACTGGTGACCTTCCCTGACAGGTAATCGCGCGGCGCTTGCATGGACTCAAAGCTATCTGCCACCTCGGTTTGTGGTATGCCTGACTGTGGCACAGTGACGCTGATGGTTTGC
>JAVHRA010000145.1:0-2484 GCA_036171395.1 Gallionella sp.
TTGGGTTCTTTCTTGGCGAACAGTGCATCCATCATCGGCGTGGTCACGCCATCGCAGACCTCGAGCGCACCTAATTCTTCGATACGATATTTGAGCAGATGCGCGAACGCGGCGACCAGACTCGGCATGCGCATCATCTCGCCGTTGGGCGGCATCGGCATGTCGAAGGCGTCGTCACCGGCGGTCTTCATCAGCATTTCCAGCTTCATGCGTATCCATACCGGATCGCGCGTGCGCATATCCATGGACATGGACTTGGCCAGTGCACCCAAACCGCGCGGCTGCTCAGAGCCGTTCACCCAAACCTCGAAGGGATGGTTGCAACCGTTCTTGGTGTGCGACACGAAGGCTACGAAACTACCCAGCGGATGCTTTACCACGGGCGAAGTCCAACCTTCGCTGCCGCCCGGCAATTCGGGACGACCCGGCCAACGCAACGAGGCAAGCGCAGGTTTAGGTGCAGCTTCCAATACGATGCGTCTATCCTGATCGAAGACGAAATCTTGCGGCTGCTCTTCCTTCTTCGGTTCGGGGGTGACCGACAGCACCGAGCCCAGCACACTGTTCGGGCGGTAAGTCGCCAAGCCTTTCAAACCGGCTTTCCACGCTTCTGTGTACAGATCTTTGAAATCCTCGTAAGGATAATCGGCGGGAACATTGACCGTCTTGCTGATCGAGGTGTCGATGAACGGTGCGACAGCGGCGACCATCTTCATGTGATCGATTGCAGAGATGTCCAGCGCGGTGACGAAAGCGGGTGGCAAATGTTCCACATCTCCGCCCATTTTCTTGAACAGACGCCAAGCGTGATCCTCGACCGAGTAATCCTTGGTCGTTCCGTCCATCATGCGTTTCTTGCGTGTGTAGAACCATGAGAAGGCAGGCTCAATGCCGTTTGAAGCGTTGTCGGCAAAGGCCAGCGAGATGGTGCCGGTAGGCGCGATGGAGAGTAGATGGCTGTTACGGATACCGTGCTCGCGTATCTGTTGCTTGAGTTGGTCGGGCAGGCGCGAAGCGAAGCGCGGTGTCGCGAGATACTGATCTGCTTGCAGCAGTGGGAATGCGCCGCGCTCTTTGGCTAAGTCCACTGAAGCTTGATAGGCCTCGTCGCGCATGATACGCGTGATGTCGGCTGCGAAGGTGCGCGCCTCGTCGGTGTCATAACGCTTGCCCAGCATCACCAGCGCGTCGCCCAGCCCAGTGTAACCCAGTCCGACGCGGCGTTTGTTCTGCGCCTCTTGTTGTTGTTCAGGTAGCGGCCAAGCGGTTACGTCCAGTACGTTATCCAGCATACGTACCGCAGTGTGCACCAGTTGTTTGAACGGTTCGTAGTCGAAACCGGCGTGTACTGTGAACGGGTTAATCACCATGCGCGATAGATCGATAGAGCCGAGACAGCAGCAGCCGTAGGGCGGAAGTGGCTGTTCCGCACAGTTGTGCACATACAAGCCATTGGCATCGAATGCATGCACATCGGCAACGGTCACGTCATACACATCTTCTACTCCATCATCTTCCAATGACAGCACGGTGGCTACGAAACGTTCCGCATTCGGCTTGCGCTGATAGTTAGCCAACAGGCCATTCAGCTTGTCCATCTTGTCGCTATCGGCAAAGCCGATCATCACGGCATAACGTCGGATGTTCTCGCCGCTGATGATGAGCTCATGCAAGGCTTGGCAGTTATATTCCTTGCGACCACCTTTACCGTTCGGCAATGTCTTGATGCCAGCGGGGTGGCGATTCTGGTAGATGGTGGAAACGATACCCAAGCGTTGCAGCATGCGTTGCACCGCTTGCAGATTGCCAAGGTCGATCTGCGTCAGACGAACGCTGATTCCCTTATCCTGCGAGCCTTGCACCGAACCATCGGCATCGAACATACCGCGCAAGATGCCGCGATAGAAATCGGAGGATGCTTGTTCGATGGCGGGCGTGAAGCGCTTGTTGCCAGGTGTCAGGCCCAATTCAAGAGCCAGTGTGCGCAACGCCCCTGTCGCCAGACGAAACTCGCCGCGACCTTCGATGGGTTTTTGCCAGCCGTTGAAATCGGCGCGGTGCGGCAGGGTACGTGCCGCCTGTTCGGCAGCGCGCATCACACTTGCTGTACCAGCGCCGGGTTGAATGTCGTCGCCATTGGAAACTTTCAGCGCCTCCGCATCCCAGACACTCAGCACGGCTTTGTCGTTCTTCAGCGTGCCGTCGCCGATCAATAAACCGAGCAGGTAGCCTTCATCTTCAGTGTGCTCGCCGCCCCAAGCCTGCATGGCGCGATGATCGTGCAACACGATTTGATCGTCGCTGCGCAATTCGCCTGCATTGACCCACTCTGTTTCACGCGTATAGCGCGTCATATGAGAAACGCGCAGCACGCGATGGTCGGCGGTCAGGCGCAATGAATGTCCTTCGGCAGTCTTCAGGCGTAGCACGGGCTTGGTGCCGGTGAAGAAGAAGCCTTGCGATTCGGTCGAATAGGACTTGCCG
>JAVHRA010000146.1:0-12105 GCA_036171395.1 Gallionella sp.
TCAGTATCCATCCGTCGCTTGAGCAGTCAGCCTTACGCCAGCGAATGCTTCATCACGCCGCTGGCTTCTGTGGCACGTGAAGCGACCCACATGAAGGATGAGTACATCAATGCGGCCGGTAACGATGTGACACAGGCCTGGCTGGATTACGTCGCGCCGCTGGTCGGCGATCTGCCCAAGATGGGCAGCCTGTGAGTGTCCCGAATTTAAGACAACAGTCACGCGGAGGCGTGGAGCAAAGTGAACGGCGTAATTGTCTTTGATCTGTCCCGCGTCCTCCGCGTCTCCGTGTGAGACGATTTTTTGTCGCTATGCCCCGCTGTTATGAACCAATTCGTTGAAAAAGATAATCTGCATCCGCGCAGTTTGCATCGCGGTCGCTATGACTTTCCCAAGCTCATTGCAGCCAGTCCCGAGTTGGGCCGCTTTGTTGCGGTGAATCCCTATGGCGATGAGTCGGTGGACTTCGCCGATCCGGCTGCGGTCAAAGCGCTTAATCGCGCCTTGCTCATCCAGATGTATGGCATCAAAGATTGGGATATCCCAAACCAATATCTGTGCCCGCCCATACCTAGTCGCGCCGATCATCTGCACTATCTGGCCGACCTGCTGGCCGAGAGTAACGACGCTGTGGTGCCGCGCGGTGATGCAGTGCGCGTGATGGATGTCGGTGTGGGCGCGAACTGCATCTATCCGCTTATCGGTCGCAGCGTGTATGGTTGGCAGTTTGTTGGCACCGATATCGATGCGGCTGCTTTGAACAATGCGCAAGCGCTGTTGCAGGCCAATGGGATGGATAAGGCAGTGGAGTTGCGACTGCAACACTCGCGCACCGCAGTTTTTGCCGGGGTCACTGATGCGCACGAGCACTTTGACCTGAGTATGTGCAATCCGCCTTTCCATGCTTCGCTGGGCGAAGCCAAAGCCGGCTCACAGCGCAAATGGCAGAACCTAGGCAAAGCGGGGGAGGCCGATCCGGTGTTGAACTTCGGTGGGCAGGGCAGGGAGCTATGGTGCAAAGGTGGCGAAGTCGCGTTTGTGCGCCGCATGATACAAGAGAGTGTGTCGGGCCACGGCAATGTGCTGTGGTTTACCACGCTAGTCTCCAAGTCTGACAACATGCCCGTGCTGGAAGCACTGCTTAAGGAAGCTGGGGTGCGCGATACGCGCGTGTTGGAGATGTCGCAAGGGCAGAAGAAGAGCCGTATCTTGGCTTGGAGTTACTTCGATGCGGCGCAACGCCGCGACTGGGCGATACGCCGCTGGCAAGTCCGATAGATAGGCTGCAATCGCGTCACGTTGTCTCAATATTTTTCACTCGCACCTTACCCGGAACCCCGCCCCATGAATGACTACCCGATGTTGACCTGGACCGAAGCCGGCAGACCCTGCTCGGCGCGCTGGCGTTCCGAGCAAGGTGTGGCTGCGCCCAATAAGGTCGTGGTCGCGGATGACACACTCAAGGCCGATGAGGCCTACCGCTTGGCGTGCGAAGGCACTTACTTTTTATGGCGCGGTGACTTTCAGAATGCCCGGCAGTTATTGGTGGCGATGTCGCGACGCGCGGATCGCAAGCCGCGCAAGACTTCGGCCGTGCCCAGTGAGGCCTTCAATCTGCATCGCCAGTCACAGTCGCTGCGTGCTCGGGTATTGGGCACCATCCTGATTCCCTTGGCGGCTGACTACAGCATCCCTTTGCGTCGAGCACCGGAAGTGGCGCAGGCGTGCAATGAAGTTTATGGCAAAGGCGGGATGGCATCGCTGCTTTCCTTGCGTGAGCTGTCGGGGCTGATCGGTGCGCATGAATGGCGCAAGAAGGGCGTGCAGATCGCCGCTCTGGATGATGAATCCATCTATCCGCATTACGGTGTGTATTCACCGGTGCGCGGCGAATATCTGGAGTTGGTGGCGAACACGCCGCTGCCCACTACAGAGCTCGCTTTTGATATTGGCACGGGGACCGGGGTACTGGCTGCAGTGTTGGCCAAGCGCGGCGTGCAGCGCGTCATCGCCACCGATCAGGACAGCCGCGCGCTTTATTGTGCGAGACAGAATCTGCAACGCTTGGGGTATGACGCGCAGGTCGAGGTAATACAAGCCGACCTGTTCCCGGAAGGGCGTGCGCCGCTCATTGTCTGTAATCCTCCCTGGATACCGGCACGTCCCAGTTCGCCGATTGAATACGCGATATACGATCCTAACAGCCGCATGCTGCGCGGCTATTTGCAAGGTTTGAAGGCGCATCTGACGGAGCATGGCATTGCTTGGCTGATTCTGTCGGATATCGCCGAACACTTGGGGCTGCGTAGCCGTGACGAGCTGCTAAGTTGGATTGCTGCTGCGGGTTTGCGCGTCGTAGATAAAACGGATATCAAACCACATCATCCCAAAGTATCCGATCGCACTGACCCTTTGCATGCGGCGCGTGCCGCCGAGACCACCTCGTTATGGCAGTTGGTGCCGGCTGAATAGTGACTATGCGATGTTGTGCGCCGCAGATTTTTCCAACTAGATTAAAGTCATGAGTTTGCTTGCCCTGATCGCCGCCTTGTCCTTGGAGCAATTCCATCCCTATGTCATGCGCGGACGCGGGTCTGCTTGGTTGGCCAGTTATTTGCATTTCTTCCAAAAGAATTTTAATGCGGGGCAGCATCAGCATGGCAAGATCGCATGGTTTTTGGTGGTATTGCCAGTGCTGTTGTTGGTGTCACTGCTTTACTGGATGTTGCATGAGATCCATCCCTTGTTGGCTGGGCTACTCAATGTTGCAGGCTTGTATTTCGCGATGGGGTTTCGTCGTTGTAGTGATCAGTACAACGCCATACAACAGGCATTACGCGATGACAAACTGGAGGAGGCGCGTCGCTTGCTGGCAGTGTGGCGCAACGTGCCCGTGCTGGAATTGAATGCCGAGCAGGTCGCCCGTCTGACCATAGAGCAGGCTTTGTTGGCCGCGCAACGCACAGTGTTTGGCGTGATCGTGTGGTTCGTGTTGTTTAGCATGGTGGGGTTAGCTGGTGCGGCGGGCGCATTGCTGTACAGGCTAGTTCATCATTTGAGTGCGAGTTGGCATGATGAGTATGGTGCAGATCGCTTTAGTGATTTTGCACGACAAGCGGCAACGCTGATAGATTGGCTGCCCACGCGCATGTCGGCGATCACCTATGCCATCGTGGGCAACTTCGAGGACACCCTATATTGCTGGCGCAGCCAAGCGCAACACTGGCCAGACAAGGATGCGGGCATCGTATTGGCGAGTGCCGCAGGCTCATTGGGCGTGCGTCTGGGCATGGACGTTGTGCAAGACGCACAGGTACTGCACAGACCCGAACTGGGGCTAGGCGAGGATGCCGACCCGGAAGTGATGCAGAGCGCGGTTAGTCTGGTCTGGCGTTCAATCGTGATGTGGATGATCGTATTGCTGATGTTCAGCTTGGCGAATCTGATGGGTTAAGTGGGTAGCACTGCGTACAATGCTGTCCATGCAAAACTCTCCTTACTCAGAACTCGATCCCGACGCTGTTCTAACCGCACTCGAAAGCATAGGACTACGCAGTGATGGCCGTCTGCTCACCCTGAATAGCTATGAGAACCGAGTCTTCCAAGTTGGCATGGACGACGGCCCGGCGCTGGTTGCCAAGTTCTACCGCGCGGCACGTTGGTCGGACGAGGCGATACTCGAAGAGCACCATTACACGGCTCTGCTGGCGGAGCGTGAGATACCGGTAGTTGCACCATTGCAATTCAATGGCAGCACACTACATGCGCACCATGGTTACCGCTTTGCTTTGTTTCCCAAACAAGGTGGGCGCGCACCCGAGTTGGATAGGCCCGAGACGCTGCAATGGCTGGGACGTTTCATTGCGCGCATCCACGCGGTGGGTGCGATGCAACCCTACAGCTTTAGACCTAGCTTGAGTATCGACAGCTTTGGCTGCGAACCCAGCTCGTTTTTGCTGACCCACGATTTCATTCCGCTCGAATTGCGCGAGGTTTATCGCGGGGTGGTGGCCCACGCCATAGAGGGGGTGCGACGTTGCTTTGATCGTGCCGGCACTGTGCGCACACTGCGCCTGCATGGCGATTGTCATGTGGGTAATGTGTTATGGACCGAACAGGGGCCGCATTTCGTCGATTTCGATGACAGCCGCATGGGGCCGGCGCTACAAGATTTGTGGATGTTGCTCTCCGGTGATCGCACCGAACAGACACGGCAGTTCGCCAACCTGCTGATAGGTTATGAAGACTTCTATGATTTCGACACGCGCGAGATGCATCTGCTAGAAGCGTTGCGTACCTTGCGCCTGATTCATTATTCGGCGTGGATCGCGCGACGTTGGGACGACGCCGCATTTAAAGCCGCATTTCCCTGGTTTGATACGCAGCGCTATTGGCAGGATCGCATCTTAGAATTGCGTGAGCAGATTGCCTTGATGGATGAGCCGCCATTGCCGTGTTGACAAAATTTGAATAGCGTTCAGATGGAAGCCAGAGCCACCAAAGTTAAATGGTGGCGATTTTTTGACGGTGAAATGAAAGTAGTCGCGATATGTTGCATATTCCGAAAATTTAATTATTGATCTGCGGTCTGTCGGAAGTGCGGTGGCTTAGCCTAGATGGTAGGCGAAAAAAACGCCGGAATCATCCGGCGTTTTGGGGTGGCAATTAAAGCTTAAGCGTCGATCTTGGCATCAATCTCAAACTCGGCAGAAATCCAGTCTTGCATTTCGTAGCCGCCAGCAAAACCACGTCGTTCAGCGAGGTAGTAAGCTGCGTCGGCAATCATGTTGTAACGCTGCTCAGGGCTCACTTGAGTGGCTTTGGCTTTGGTGGCGGGTGTCTTTGCGGCAGCTTTAGGTGCAGCCTTGGCGGCGACTTTTTCAGCAGCAGGAGCAGCTTTGCTGGTGGTCTTTTCCGCTGTCTTTTTGACGGTGACTTTTTCTACTGGTGCTGCCGCTACAGTTTTTTTAACCGCAGGTTTTTTTTCAGTGCTTGCAGTAGTCGCTTTTTTGGTCGTTGTAGCCATATTATTCCCTAAAGATATTAAAGTAATGTCATTGATAAGGTTTATATTATCACGGACGCGTTGTTTATTGATAGTAAAGCAATGCTGTTACCGTTTTGATACAGTGCCGCTCCACTAAAATCCACGCTAGGAAGTCCTTTATGGAAGCTCAGAGTCACGCAACAATTATCGCCCATACCCAGGACTGGTTAGAAAAAGCCGTGATCGGTCTGAACCTCTGTCCCTTTGCCAAAGCGGTGCATGTTAAGCAGCAGATACGTTATGTGCTCAGCACCGCCACCACCCCAGAAGCCTTACTGGAAGAACTGTTGGCGGAGCTGCGCTTGTTGCAAGATACGGATGCGGAAAAGCTCGACACCACCTTGCTTATCCATCCCTATGTGTTCAACGACTTCCTCGACTTTAATGACTTCTTCGACACGGTAGACATGGCGGTCGCCGAGCCCGAGTTCGAGGATGCTTTCCAAGTCGCCACGTTGCATCCACACTACCAGTTCGCCGGCACACGTCCGGATGACATCGAAAATTACACCAACCGCTCGCCTTACCCGACTTTACATTTATTGCGCGAAGCCAGCGTGGACAAAGCTGTCGATGCCTTCCCTGACGCCGATCTGATTCCTGCGCGCAATATCGAGACGATGGAAAAACTGGGGCATGAGGGCTGGCAGAAGTTGATGGAGGGTAAGGAGTGAGGCGCTGGTTTAAATCGGTGCATCGTTTATCTTCAATCCTCTAAGCTTTATTTGCCACGATCTGTAAAAATAACTCCAAGCGTCTTGCAGCGATCTCGCCTTTACTCACTGCCGTGCGCAGGGCGCAGTCGGGTTCATTGGCGTGATGGCAGTCTCTGAAGCGGCATTTGCCTAGATATGGCGAAAACTCGGTGAAGCCTTGTTCAATCGCACCAAAGGTCAGGTGATGCAGGCCGAAGGCTTGTACGCCGGGGCAATCGATGACGCTGCTGCGTTCGTTCAAGCGATACAGTTTGGCATGCGTGGTGGTGTGCTTGCCTGAGTCGAGCACGGTGGAAATCTCGCGTGTGGCAGCTTGCGCATCGGGCAGCAGGCCGTTGATGAGTGTTGATTTACCCATGCCGGATTGACCCACCAGTACGCTGACATGTCCGTCCAATAGGTCGCGCAAGGCCGACACATCTTCCAATGCCGATAACTCTAATACGCGATAACCGATGGCGCGATAGTTGGCGAGTTGTGCGCGGGCCGCGTCTGCGTCGAGGTCGCACTTGTTTAGCACGATGAGCACTTCCAGATTCTGGTCGTAGGCAGCCACCAGACAACGCGCCAGTAACTCATCGCTGAAGCTGGGTTCGGTTGCCACCACGATGACGATTTGCGTGACATTGGCGGCGATGAGTTTCTGTTTGAAGGCATCGCTGCGAAACAGCAAAGAGGTGCGCGGCGCGACTTTGTCTATCACCGCTTGGCCGATGTTCAACGCGCCCACACTCAATCCACTAGACGCATCACCAGTGCGCTGCAACTCGACATGGTCACCGCACACCACATCGCTTTTTTTGCCGCGCGTTAAACAGGTCAGCATCTCACCATCGGGAAGTTTGGCCAGATATTGGCGACCGAATGCAGCGACGATCTGTGCGTTCAAGGTGGTACTCAATGCAATCTCGAAAAAACGTGACGGGTGGCTTGAGTGCGCGGCGCACGAAACGCAGCGACTGAGATACGCCATAAGCTAGGCGCGGGAGCGACAACGGATGTTGCGGTGAGGCGCATGCGCGAAGCGCGTGACGTCAGTGCCAAGACCGCGCAACGCCGCAATCGAGTCGCGTAGTAGGTCTTTCGATGTTTCATCAAGATTGGAACAGTGCTTCGACTTTCGCCGCGCAGATAAAGTCGTTCTCAGACAAACCGTGGATGATGTGGGTGGTGTATTCCACTTGGCATTCCTTGTAACTCACGCTCAACTCGGGGTGATGGTCCTCGCGGTGCGATAGCCACGCCACCGCGTTGACGAAGGCCATGGTCTGGTAATAGTCCTTGAAGCGGTAGGTCTTGCGGATCAAGCGGTCATATTGCTGCCAACCATCCAGCTGCTGCATCAGCTGGTCTATCTCGGGTTGCTTGAGCGCGGGCATGTTGCCGGTGCAGCCTTTGCAACTGAGTTGGGTTAGGTCGCTACGGGTCATGGTGAGCCTCACTTAAGGTGGTAGTAGCGGTTGAGATAAGCCGCGATGTCTTGTTCTTCCTTGGCGGTGAAATCCTTGTCGACGTTGCCGCCACAGCGGCCGATCTGTGCGATCAACTCAGCGGCATTGTGCACCTTGCTGTTGGGGCGCGTGAAGATTGCGCTGCCATCGCCGCCGTACATATTGATGTGGCAGCTGTTGCATTTGAATTGCTCGAACAAAAGTTGTCCAGCTTTGGCATCGCCATCCGGGAAGGCCTGGGCAGAGGCGGCGCAGCATAGCGATAGCAATAGGGTGAACAGTCTCATGGCTTACTCCTAAAGGACTTGCAGATGCGCGATGCGCACGGCTGCGGGGGGATGGGAATCGTAGAAGCGCGAATACAGCGGGTCGGGTGTCAGCGTCGCGGCGTTGTCCTGATACAACTTGACCAGCGCGTTCACCAGATCTTGCGCATCGGTCTGTTGCGCGGCATAGGCATCGGCCTCGAACTCATGTTTGCGTGAATAGGCCGACAGCACTGGGCTGAGCAAAAAGCTGAACACTGGCAGCACCATGAAGAACAGCAGCAAGGCCACCGCTGTGGATGGTGAGCTCACGCCCAAGCCCTGATAGAACCAAGAGTTCTGCATCAACACCGCCAGCAGCCACAAGAAGGCCAGACTCATGGCGAAAGTGGTGACGATGCGTTTGAGCACGTGGCGATGTTTGAAGTGGCCCAGTTCATGCGCCAGTACCGCTTCCACCTCACTGATGTTTAAGCGTTCCAGCAGGGTGTCGAAAAACACGATGCGCTTGCTCTTGCCAAAGCCGGTGAAGTAGGCGTTGCCGTGTGCGCTGCGCTTGCTGCCATCCATCACGAATAATCCGCTGCTGGTGAAGCCGCAACGTTGCAACAGCGCGTTGATGCGCGCTTGCATCGCCTCGTCTTGTAGCGGCGAGAATTTATTGAACAGTGGTGCGATAAAGGTCGGGTAGATGAACAGGATGAGCAGATTGAATCCTACCCACACGAGCCACACATACAGCCACCAATACTCGCCCATACGTCCCATCAACCACAGCACGCCAGCCAGCAGCGGCAGACCGAGCAGTGCGCCGATCAGCAAGCCTTTGAGTGCATCTAGCACATACAGCTTGAGGGTCATCTTGTTGAAGCCATAGCGCGCTTCAATGATGAAAGTGCGATACCAGTTGAAGGGGGCTTCCAGCAGCGAGCTCAGCAGCAACACAACGACCAAGGTGGCCATGCCTTGCGTGAGTGGGCTGACGAACCAGCCATTGCACAGTGTGGCAACCGCTTGTATGCCGCCGCCCAAAGTGAAGGCCAGCAACACCAGCGCGTCGAACAACAAGCCCCACATCGCGAAGCGTGTCTTGGCGCTGGTGTAGGCTGCCGCCTTGTGGTGCTCGTCCAGCGTGATCTTGCTGCTGAAGGCATCCGGCACAGCATCGCGATGCGCGGCGATATGCGCGAGATGGCGGCGTGCCAGCCACAGCTTGGTGAGTGTGGAGAGGACGAGGGCGGCGATAAAGATAAGTGTGAATTGCGTGGCGGTCATGGTGTGATAGCTAGGGGTGTTTACGATAAGGCGCGTTACAATACGCGCCGAAAAAAGCATGTATGACTTGTTAACCTTTAAGGGCGCGCGAATTATGGCACAAAATCAAAACCATCTTATCTGGATAGACCTCGAGATGACCGGCTTGAATCCCGATACCGACCGCATCATCGAAGCGGCCATCGTCATTACCGATGGCGATCTGAATACCATTGCCGAAGCACCGGTGTTGGTGGTGCATCAGCCCGACAGCGTGCTGGACGCGATGGATAACTGGAATAAATCCACGCATGGCAAGTCTGGTCTGATCGACAAGGTCAAGGCTTCGACGCTGACCGAAGCGGATGTGGAAGCGCAGATGGTTGAATTCATGATGCAGTATGTGCCGATCCGCACCTCACCGATGTGCGGCAACTCCATCTGTCAGGACCGTCGCTTTTTAGCGCGTTCCATGCCCAAGTTCGAAGACTACTTCCATTACCGCAATCTGGATGTCAGCACGATCAAAGAGCTGGCCAAGCGCTGGAAGCCGGATATGGCTAAAGGTGTTAAGAAGCATGGCAAGCACGAGGCACTGGCCGACATCTATGAGTCCATAGAAGAACTCAAACATTACCGCGAGCATTTCTTCAAACTTTAATCGCCGTGCGTCGCGGTAAGGTGCGGGAACGCTGTTCCCGCTGAGTGTCAGCGAGGTGCGCCCATCGCCAGCGCGCGCAAGCGGCTTTGTTCCAGTGCCGCTGCATCGGGGGTTTTGAGCCAGCCGTGCAGGTTATCCATGACTAGATCGGTCAATGCCACCAGCCAGTCGTTGCGCTCGTTCAGGCAGGGGATGTAGTGGTATGCGCCACCGCCGGCGTGCTGGAAGTCTTCTTTGCCTTCCTGTGCGATCTCTTCCAGCGTCTCCAGACAATCGGCAGTGAAGCCGGGGCAGACCACGTCCACGCGTTTCGTCTGCTGCTTGCCTAACTCCAGCAAGGTGGCTGTGGTGTAGGGCTTAATCCATTCCGCCTTGCCGAAGCGCGACTGGAAACTCACCACATATTGCTCTTTGTTCAAACCCAGTTCCTGCGCCAACAAGCGACCGGTCTTGTGGCATTCGCAATGGTAGGGGTCGCCTTTCTCTAATGTGTACTTAGGCACGCCGTGGAAGCTCATCACCAGCTTGTCGGGGCGACCATGCTTCATCCAATACTCGTTCACGTTCGCTGCCAACGCCTTGATGTAACCAGCATCGTCATGGAAATGTTTGATGGTGCGGATGGCCGGAGCGTTGCGCATGGTCTGCACGGCGGCGAACACTCGGTCGAAAACAGTGGCGGTGGAACTCGCCGCATATTGCGGATACATGGGCACGACCAGGATGCGCGTGCAGTTCTGTGCCTTGAGTTTTTGCATCACGCTGGCGATGGAAGGATTGCCGTAACTCATGGCGTACTCGACCACGAATGGCGCTAGCGTGCGCTGGCTGAGATGGCCTTCCAGCAGGTGCGCTTGGCGTTCGGTATAGACCCGCAGCGGCGAGCCTTCGGGCATCCATACCGTGGCATATTTTGTGGCGGATTTCTTGGGACGGATGTTGAGGATGATGCCGTTAAGAATCAGCCACCAGATGGGTTTCGGAATCTCCACCACGCGCGGGTCGCTCAAAAATTCTTTGAGATAAGGACGTACCGCCTGTGCGGTAGGGGCATCGGGTGTGCCCAAGTTGACCAGCAGGATGCCGGTTTTTTCTGCTGTGCCGTGGGTGTAGGAAGGTTCGATCTGGTAGGCCATGTTGGGAAGGTTGTATTAAGTGTCAGTAAAAATGGATGAGGGTTTAGTTCTGTGAAAGTGCATTGCCCAACAGTCTAGCGGTGATATCGACGATAGGGACGATGCGTTCGTAATTCATGCGTTTCGGGCCGATCACCGCCAGTGTGCCCACCACCTGACCATCGGCGGAATAAGGTGCGGTGATGACGCTGCACGCCTCCAACGAAGCCAAGCCGGATTCGCTGCCGACGAAGATATGGATACCTTGTCCGTGCCGCCCCGCTTCCAGCAGATGCAATAGTTCGGTCTTCTGTTCGAACAGATTGAACAGTCCGCGCAGCTGGTTCATATCGGTGGAGAGGTCGGCTACATGCAGCAGATTATGTTCGCCGCTGATAACGTAGTCGTCGGCTTGTTGGGCTTGCGCCGCATCGCCGGCTGCTAGCGCCGCCGTCATCAGCGCGTTCATGTCGCGGTGCAGTTGTTGCAGCTCGCCCTGCAATTTCTCGCGTATCTGCGAGAAGCTACAGCCTATGTAATGCTGGTTGAGGAAGTTGCCCGCTTCGGTGAGCTGCGCCTGTGTGTAGTCGCGCGCCATCAAGAGTACGCGGTTCTCCACTTCGCCGTTCGGCATCACGATGATGAGCAGCACACGCTTCTCACCGAGACGCAAAAACTCGATCTGGCGCACCGTGATGGCGCTGCGTTTGGCCGTCGCCACCACGCCGGTGAAGCTGGTCAACTCGGATAGGAGATAGGACGCTTGGGTGATGAGGCGCGAGGGATTGTCCGGCTGCAACTGGTGCTCCATGTGCTGCAAGCGTGAACGTTCCAGCGGTTGGGTGACCAGCATGGTGTCGATGAACATGCGGTAAGCCAGCGCGGTCGGCACGCGTCCCGCCGAGGTATGCGGGCTGCGTATCAGCCCCAGCTCTTCCAGATCAGACATCACATTGCGGATTGTTGCGGGGCTGACATCCAGCCCCGAATATTGCAGCAGCGCGCGCGAACCCAACGGTTGGCCGTCGCTGATATAGCGTTCCACCAGAGTCTTCAGCAGGAGTTGTGCGCGGTCATTGAGCATGGCGGCGGATTCTATCATCGCAACACGCGGTTGCTCACTAAAGTGCGTTTTACCGAACACACGCGGTATGGTTTATTCCTATTGATAGGCTCGGCCTGCTGGGATGGCCCAGTAATTAGCAATGCCCATGAGTGATAATTGCGAACACGCTTTACAACAAACTATTAGTTTAATATTGGGCGCGTATGCTGTCGCGCAGTCGGTACATCACGCACTTAGGCGCGGCAAAATTGCATTAAATCGCGGCCATTTCGCCTGCGTCATTCAGCCAACAAGGATCCACCTAGCAATGCCACTATTAACCAATCTGCTTATTCTCATTGTCGCCGCACGACTATTAGGACAAATCTTTCACCGCTATAAGCAGCCCGCCATCGTCGGCGAAATGCTAGCGGGTGTGCTGCTCGGGCCCAGCTTTTTGCACCTGATCGAGGCGGGGGCGGCCCTGTCCGGCATTGCTGAATTTGCGATGTTTCTCATCGTGTTGTCGGCCGGACTGGAAATGGATTTC
>JAVHRA010000147.1:0-2513 GCA_036171395.1 Gallionella sp.
TCCAGCAGACTATTGATATCGCGCTGCTGCGAAAGCGCGATACCAATCTCATTTAATTCCTTAAGCCGATCTCGTAAAGTATTGGTGGAGTGCATGGCATTATTTAATGCAGACTGCTCGTACCTGATGCATATCGGTGATGCCTTGCAGCACTTTTTCGATTCCATCCTGTTTCAAAGTGTGCATTCCTTCCTCCAGAGCGATGGCGAAAAGTTCCGCTACTCGGGCATGTTCCTGTATGCCTTTCTTCAAGACATCGCTGCCGATCAATAGCTCATGTAGACCAACACGACCACGATAACCTGTACCGGTACATTTATCACAGCCTACCGGCTCGTAGAGCAATATCTGCCCTTTATCATCGCCAAAGGCCTTTACCCAATCGGCATATACGGCTTTCATAGATGCATTAGGATCTTTTTTCCATGTTGCCGTGTTCGCCATCTCCACACTATATTCAGTCAATATGGATTTGATCTCTTCAGAACTAGCCACATGCGGCTTTTTGCAATCTTTACACAGTCGTTTGGTCAACCGTTGTGCCAAGATGCCCAGCAAGGCATCCGCAAAATTGAACGGATCCATGCCCATATCCAACAGTCGGTTGATGGACTCAGGCGCGCTGTTGGTATGCAGAGTTGCAAACACCAAGTGGCCTGTCAAAGAAGCTTCGATACCGATAGACACTGTTTCTTTGTCACGCATTTCACCGACCATGATGACATCGGGGTCAGCGCGCAAGAAGGCGCGCATGATGGTTGCGAAATCCAGCCCAGCTTTCTTGTTGACCTGCACCTGACGCAAACCCTTTTGCGTGATTTCGACAGGATCCTCGGCCGTCCATATCTTGGTTTCCGGCTTGTTGATGAATTTCAAAATTGAATGCAGGGTTGTCGTCTTACCCGAACCAGTCGGACCACAGACAAAGAACAATCCGTATGGCTTGCTCACCGTTTCCTTGATGAGTTCATTGTTCCGTGCCGAAAAGCCCATCTGCTCAAGCGGCAAGGGTTCACCAGAAGCAAGGATACGCATCACCACGTCTTCCACCCCGCCCTGCGATGGTATGGTGGCGACACGCAGTTCAATATCCAAAGGGCCGAATTTTTTGAACTTGATCTTGCCGTCTTGGGGCTTACGCTTCTCGGAAATATCCAAATCGCACATGATCTTCAAGCGTGTGACTAATGCGTTACGGTATGTTGATGGCACCTCGATATAGTTCATCAACGTGCCATCCTTGCGCACACGCACTTGCGTCTTCATCTTGCCCGGTCCCGGCTCGATATGGATATCTGAGGCGCCCATACGATACGAATCTACGATAATTTTGTTCACGAGTTTAACCAACTCGTTGTCTGCCGCCGCGCTGACATCATCCTGAGCAAGCGCAGCATCTTCCTCATCCCCCCCCAGGTTCAGAAGCAGATCATCCATGGAGGAGTCGTCCATGGAGAAGCCGCCGGTTCCCTCACCTCCACCACCGCCATAAAATGCATCCAGAGTCTGACGAAATTCGCGCTGCGAACAAACTTTGTAGGCCAATCTATGACGAGAAAAGATATTGTTGACGATACGCGATGCTTGGATGCGCTCTGGATCTGTGGTCAAAATCACCACACCATCTTGGTTCTCGTCTATGGGCACCCAGTGACTACTCTCGACGTACTCGCGCTTCAGATTGCGTAATAGATCGCTGGGCTTAATTCGATCCGCCTTAAACGGTTCGTATTCCACACCGAAGAAGCTAGACAGCGCCTTACCCAAGATAGGTACACCGACTTGAAACTCATCGATTAAGACCTCTTCAACATCGACGCCCTTACGTCTCGCGGTGCGAGTTGCCAATTCGAATTCGGCCGCAGAAAGCACCGCATCGCTCACTAAAAAGTCATATTTGGTCTTTACGACATTGGTCTTTTGACGTTGGCGTAAGGCTACAGCCATACTTTGCGCCAATTCTTGCAAGCCTTCTTCAACCACGGATGAGAATGGCAGCCCAGCCCTGTTGTTGATTACTTGAATCACACCGACCAAACTATTGTCCTGCTCCAAAATTGGTACGATAAGCATCTGCTTGGTGCGATAACCGGTGCGCTTATCAACCTCCTGCAAGAAACGTAAATGATTACTGTGGCTTGCTAATTCTTGCTCGTCATACACATCCTTAATGTTTAAGGTTTTCTTATGCACGCCAACATAGCCCGCCACACTCTGCTCAGCGATAGGTAATTTTAAATCTTTGAATGAATTTAAACCGGTTTTGACCTTAGAGATCAATGAAGAGCCATCTTCTCCCACGACGTAAATAGTCAAGCGATCAGCATTAAACGCCGTGCAAATATCCTTGCTAACATCAAGCATAATCTCGTCGATATTGCTCGCGGCATGCACTTTATTGATCACATCATTCAGGCTCTTGGTGAATTGAATTTTGGAACTCGCTCCACTTGCGCTCTCGTCATTGCTCATCACACATCCCTTGCTAAATAATTACTGTTCCGCTGAAGAAA
>JAVHRA010000147.1:2613-12062 GCA_036171395.1 Gallionella sp.
TCGTCATTGCTCATCACACATCCCTTGCTAAATAATTACTGTTCCGCTGAAGAAATCGACCATAGTCCGTTCTCTAATACCTGCACATCATATCCAGACTGCGCCAAAATAAAGGCTGCCGCCGCACTTCGTCTGCCACTTTGGCAGTAAGCAATATATTTTTTCTTCTTATCCAGCACGCCTATCGCATTACGAATATCGTTCAAAGGCACGCTCACCGCACCAGGCAGCCGGTCATACCGATACTCAGGTGGATGACGTACATCTAGCCACACAGCCCCAGCTGTCACAGCCTGTTGCGCATGTTCATAGTCCACCTTACGCAGCAAGGGTTCTTGCAGTAAAGCCAAGAAATCCTGCCTGCCGAGACGCAATAACACACCATTGGTTTTCATCGTCACTGTCGCGTTACGTTTGGCATCTGAAATCAGCGCCTCCTCACCGAACACGTCACCTGCTTTCAAGTCTGCCAGTACGATTTCGACGCCCCCAATACGACGGCTTACCTGCGCCCTACCGGTATCAATCAGATAGTAGTAATCGCCTTCATCTCCTTCGCGGAGGATCACATCGTCTTCCCAAACAGCGATGGCTTCAACGCGCTGTAGCAACTCACCTATATTGGCTGTCGGCAGATGCGCCAGAGGGCCGCTCTTCAAACTTTCCGCGCTGAACATGCTGGACGATAGCAATCGTTTCTTGCCCTCTTCATCCAAGAATGCTCGATCATCGGATGGTTCTTTGGCATGACTGACAAAATCGTGGCTAGAAAATTGATCCCAGGTCACCATCCGATCCAACAAATCATCCTCGATACGAAGCAACTGACTATCCCGCAATGCCATCGCAGAGACAATGTTGGGCTGGCGTTTCCCCAATGGATGCTTGGCCCATTCTGAATTCGCACTCACCACAACCCGGTTGCCATCTTGATAGGTAAGCTCAATTTCCCCGCGTACCAGATACACCGATTGCCCTACTAAGCTATGCTTCGCAAACGGGTCTGCACCCTGCGTGATATTCTCCGTATGACAATAGTCCAGCAACTCTCTCAGTCGTGCTGCACCGAAAGCCGATATCGGTTCTAGACTCGCTAACACTCTAATATCAAGCGGGTAGCTCATAGCTCGTAAACTACAGGTTGAAGATTTGATTGTTCAATAACATCTTGGGATGCAATCTTTGTTGAGCAGTGTCAATCTCACGCATGATCAGTTCGACTTCACCCGGCTTCAAATGGGTGATGAATATCTCAGCATCACCATGAAATTTGGCCAACTCCTCAATCAATAAACTAGGGCATAGATGCTTGGACAGCACAGCCAAGTCTTTTTCACTATTGGAGAAGGCCGTTTCCACAATCATGTATCTTAGGTTGCTCACACTATTGGCGATCTTCCAAAGCGCATCATTCGTCGTCGTATCCCCGCTAAAGATCAAGCTGGTGTTGCCGCTATCGAGGTGGTAACCGACTGCGGGAACGACATGATTGGCTGGAATCGCTGTGATTTTACGGCCCTGCAAACAAATCTCTTCGCCGACCTTAATCTCTTCATAGCGCATGAATGGTTTTTGTGCGTTAGGTATCTCGCTAAAGTCCGGCCATATCTTCCAATTAAAGATATGTTGCTTCAATGTATCGAGCGTCTCGGCAGAACCATACAACGTGATAGGTCTATCACGCATAAAGCCAACACTATCGACCAGTAATGGGATGCAGGCAATATGATCCAAGTGCGAGTGGGTAATGAAGATGTGATCTATCATGCTGAGTTCGGTAAGGCTCAATTCATTGATGCCAGTACCTGCGTCTATCAACACATCATTGTCGAGCAAGAATGATGTGGTGTGCAGATTGCCACCTATCCCGCCACTACATCCCAATACTCTGAGTTTCATCGTTTAGCAGGCCTCGGTTATTTTGATTCGAAAACGTACACGCCATCCCAATCACTGACCGGTGGCGTTTTCCGAAAATGAGCGATACGCTCGACGTAGACACGATACAACTCGGTGTGTGGTGACATACGTTGTAGGTTCATCAATTGCAATTCTGCCTGCTCCCAATTTTGTTTACGGTATAGGCGCCGCATTTCATGGAACACTTTTAATTCATCCAAGGCATCTTTACCTACCTCGCTAGCTAATCCCAGCGGCTCATAGATAGCGATAGGCTTATCTTTACCTTTTACACGTACATGGTCAAGCTCGCGATACACAAAATCTGGCACAGCCGCGCGGGTATTTTCTCCCACGATGATGCCGACACCATATTGTTTGGTAATTCCCTCTAAACGCGAAGCGAGATTCACCTCATCGCCCATGACCGTATATGCGACGCGCACCTCCGAACCCATATTCCCCACGCTGACGCGGCCAGTATTGACTCCCACCCCAATCTTGATAGGCGGCCATCCGCGTTCTTTGAATCCAGCTTGCAGCGAAGCCAATGTGGCTTGCATCTCCAAACCCGCAATAATTGCATTCCGCGCATGTGATGCATCAGGCAAAGGTGCTCCCCAAAACGCCATGATGCAGTCACCCATATACTTATCTATCGTGCCGCGATGCTTATAAACGACACGCGAAAGTGGCGTGAGGAATTCGTTCATCAACAGTGACAACTCTTTGGGATCCAAGCCCTCTGAAATATTAGTAAAGCCGCGCACATCCGAAAATAGCACCGACATCTCACGACTCTCACCTGCCATCGAGACGCTCTCCGGATGCCGGCTCATCTCATCGACCAGCTCACTCGGCACATATTGGCCAAATAGATTGGTGATTTGTCGCTTGGTGCGTGATTCGACGAAGTAGCCATACGACATATTCAGTGCGAACAATAGAGCAATCATTACCAAACTATTGGCAATAGGCATCACTACATCAGCGTACTGCCAGATCATCTGACTCAAAGCCTGACTGATGACGAACATCACGATAGATAAAAGTATGGCGCGCATCGGTGTCAGCAACGGTAGCAGCACACTCAAGGTGAGACCCACCAACAACAACCACAATACCTCTGCGCCCAACATGTATGCGGGCTGCTGCTTGATATCCTGATCTAACATCCCAGAAATCACATTCGCGTGTACCTCCACACCGGGATAAACCTCTGACACCGGTGTGGAACGCATATCCAATAATCCAGGTGCGGTCGTTCCGACTAAAATGATCTTATCCTTCAGCCTTAACGGGTCTACTCTATCGTGCAGTACATCTGCGATGGGGATATAGGTAAAGCTGCCTTGCTTACCCCGATATGGAATCAGAGCAGCAACATCTTGGTCGACGGGTACGCGCAAGTTGTACTTTTCAGACGACAACTCCAACCACTCCAAACCAGAATAACCGCTGTTTTTACCTTCTGCATAACCTAGTTTGATTGCTGGTCCATTCAACAACGCCTGCACCATGGCCAAAGATAAAGATGGATAGTACGCACCATTACTCTCAACCAACATCGGCACGCGCCGCACTACACCATCAGCATCTACCAAGGGGTTAAAGTGACCGGCACTAAGTGCCGCATTTTGCAACTCGGGAAGATTTGCACCATAGCCATTCCATGAGGTAAACCGTATTAAGCTATTTTTAAATGAACCCAAAGGAAACACGGAGGGGGGTAACAAACCCGAGGCGTTGTGATCTTTCTGATTCGTCAGATAGAAACCCAGCACTACTTTGCGATTCTTGATTTTCTCGGCGAAAAGCTTGTCATACTCAAGTTGTGGCGCGATCTGGTTGAGCGCAGTTTGAAATGCCGTGTCAGATTTGAGCTGATTTTCGCTCAGGCTACGCAACACCCCCAAACCGGAACTGTTGTCCTTCTCCGCAAATACCACGTCGAAACCAACCACAGATACGCCATAGCGATCAAACAACTGGTCCATCAACAGTGCTAGACGATCACGACTCCAAGGCCAACGTCCTTCTTCCTTCAGACTTTTTTCGTCTATATCAAGTATGACGATACGGTCGTCGTGCTTGTTCGGCAAACTGATACGCAGCCTATAGTCGTAAAGGATGGCGGAAAGTCTGTCTACAAAATGCAAGCGATAGAAGTGAGCCGCATTGCCTACGAATAACAAAACCAGCAGCACGCCCAGTGCGATCAAAATTGCATTTTTTTTCAAGCGGATTCCTCAAGACCAAGCGATTGAGACCCTATGCTCAACTGGTGATGCCTATATAAATACTGCTCAAGCTTTGAAATAGAACTCCATCTTTACACCCGCCAGCTCAATTAGGTCGTGATCTTTCAATTGCTGAGGCTGCTCACTGAGCGGCTGTCCATTCAACAAAGGAAATGTCGCCCCCTCAACATGAGTAATGAAAAATCCATGCGGACGTCTTGCCAGCACAGCAACTTGCAAGCCTGGTTTGCCCAAGGTCGTCAGACTCTTTACCAACTCCAATTCTTTGCCTGCATTCGGCCCTGTCAGTATCTGTACCACCGCGACTTGGACGGTTGCCACAGGAGCATCCAGCTTATCAGTCTGCTCTAAAGGCGGCGTGGCGGACTTATTGAGTATGACCTGTGTTTGCGTAAAGCCGGTGGCAGGCTCAGCAATCGCTACGGGTGGCGGGGGGGCAATTTTGACCGGGCCACGCAACACCATGGTCTTCTCGAAGTCTGCGGCACTGGTCTTGCTCACTTGATCATTCACATATTTCAATGAATGCTTGCCGATTTCGACGAGGTCATTGTTCTGCAAAAAATGTTTCTTGGTCGCCACACCATTGACGATCAGACCATTAGTACTATCGAGATCTTCTAGGAAAGAGTCATGCAAAATCGTAATAATCGCGGCATGCTCACCGCTAACGGCGAGATTATCTATGACAATATCGTTACTGGCTTTGCGCCCGATTGTCATACGCTCTTTTTGCAAGGCGTACTCTTTGATGTTCACCCCATCCATACTCAATATAATCTTTGCAGCCATAGCGATACCTCTTACTCTGTTATTTTTTGAACCAATTTAGCAACTTTACCGGCCAACTGCGGGGCACCTCAAAATCTGCCAACACTTTTACCAAAATGACCGAGACATTATCACGACCACCATTATCGTTAGCCATCTGGATCAACTGCTGCGCCGCCAAAGGCAGATTCCCCTGCATAGAATGCAGCACAGCCTCTATATCCATGTCTTCCACCATGTCGTTCAGGCCATCCGAACACAGCAAGTAGATGTCGCCTATTTGCACAGGGTAGACATGTACTTCGGGCAACACATTCTCATCAATCCCGACAGCACGAGTCACCAGATTCTTATTTTTGGAATAGCGCGCATCTTCCCGGCTAATCATTCCGCTATCAATCTGCTCTTGCAGCAAAGAGTGGTCTTTAGTCACTGTACTAAGCTTCTCACCCCGCAACAGATACATGCGCGAATCGCCCACATGTCCAACTGCGACTCGATTGTCGTAGAACAGGCCGGTGACGATGGTCGTCCCCATACCCGCGTACTGGGGTTGACTCTGGGATGCGTGATAAATGGAAGTATTAGCTTTGCGGATATTGTCACGCAATAACACCACCCCCAACTCATCGTGACTTTCCGCGTCTATATCGGTAGGCGTGCAGGACTGCAATCGATGCGATATTTCGGTAGCGGTCACCGAAACGGCAATGCCGCTTGCTACTTCCCCCGCGTTATACCCACCCATACCATCGGCCAATACTGCCAGCCCGTACGCCGCTTCTACTCCGACACTATCTTCATTATGTGTACGCACCATGCCGGGATGGGTCAGGCTGACTATCTGCAACGCCTCAGCAATCTTCATATTCTATCCTTGTATACCGGCTGCGCAGAGTCGCAAAGCTGCCGCAACTTCAGCGCCATCCGCGTAACGATCCTCGATCTTCTTTGCCAACATCTTTTCTATGATTTCCGCCAGACATTGCGGTAACTCAGGATTTACACTCAGGATACTCATGGGCGGCTCATTAGCGATGCAATACATCAATTGAGCCATCGAATCACCTTCGAACGGAAGCTTACCACAAGCTAATTGGTACAAACTCACGCCCAGCGAGAACAGATCCGAACTCCCTTGGATTTTCTTGCCAGCCAATTGCTCTGGTGACATAAAGGACGGAGTACCTAACACCATCCCCGTTTTAGTCTTACTCGAGTCAGTGATCCGAGCGATACCAAAGTCGGTGACCTTAGGCGTATCCGTATCCGGGTCATACATGATATTGGCGGGCTTGATATCACGATGAACCACATTCTGTTTGTGCGCATAATCCAGCGCATCAGCAACCCTAGCGATGATATTGATGACCTTGGGCAAAGGTAACAAATGATCGGGCTTGGTGTAAGGTACCAGATCACGACCTTTGAGGAACTCCATGGCGATGTACGCCAAATCGTGCTCTTCCCCGGCATCATAGATAGAAACGATATTAGGATGATTGAGGCGGCCAGCCGTCTCGGCCTCCCGGAAGAAACGCTCCTTAACTTCGGCCAACTCATCCGCCTCGAATTCTTGCGAAAGTGCCACCGTCTTGATAGCGACTACACGGCCAATTTTAGGGTCTTTACCGTAATAGACTACGCCCATCGCGCCCTTGCCTAACTCTTTCTCAATCTCGTACCGTCCCAGCATGGGCTTGGACATGCCAGACTTACCCAATACCAGGCTGCTTGAATTGCTGCGTGTGTTATTACCGCCCAATATGACAGTCTCAGCCATCTCATGCGCTTGACTCAAACGCTGCGGCAGATCGCGGAACTTGGCATTATGCGAGGACATATATTTGAATATCGACTCAGCCTTATTGAACTGACGCTTACGCTCGAAATCCAACCCCAAGTTGTATAACACTTCCATCAGACTATCGTCGAGCGGCACTTTGCGGAGCTTATCGAAAGCCATATCCAGCTGGCCCTGCCCTTGGAAAGCCAAACCCAGCATACGATTACTTTCGGCCGAATCAGCGTCAGACTTCTGCTTGCCTTGCTCAGTCAACAAATAACGCTTGGTGGTTAGCAGCAGATGTCCTACCAGCAACAACGCTGCCGACAACATCAACTGTAGCCACAGCGTCTTGGTCATCATCAAAGCAAAATGCGTGACCAGCAGTGCCACAAATAGACTTGCGGTCACTAAGGCGCCGACGCCTGCGCTCAAGCGCGGTAACAGCAAAATCAAATACAGCGCGATCAGCAAGAACACACCCATCTCCGCCAATGAAGCCCAAGCGGGTGTCACGAAATAGTCGCCTTTAAGAATGCTGGACACCGAATGCGCCAAAATCAACACGGGCGACATGGCCGGGGATATCGGCGTGACTTGCATCGTCCCAACTCCCGCTGCAGACGCGCCTATCAGCACGATCTTGTCGCGATACTTATCAGCCGAGATCTTGCCGCTATAGACGTCATAAAAGGAATCAACAGGGAAGGCTGAGCGCCCATCTTTGTCTTTATAAAAGAAGCTATGCATCTGCATCGCAGCATCGGTCGCAACCTTATGGTTGCCCAAATCGACACTTTCACCCAGATTAACGATGATGTCCTTACTTTCCAGATTCAAGCTCTTGGCCGCCAACATCAAAGACAGCGAGGGGAAGTACTGGTCATAATAGTCGACCAACAAAGGTTCGGTGCGCACCGCACCATCAACATCAGGAATGCTATTGAGATGCCCGAGCGCCAAAGCCTTGCTGCCTAATGTCGCTATTGGCACCAATACATTTTTGGCTGGCAGAGCCGTCGCACCCGCGACGTTGGTCATCTGCACATTAGGTAGATTGTTACGCTCTACATAGTCGGGTAGCGCCTGATCCGGCTTACCTTCGGGTGTGCCCAATTCAAAGTAAGTGCCGAGCAGCACCTCATTGGCTTTAGCCATGCTGTCGCTCAGTTTTTGGTCGTTATTAAGACTGCGCACCGCATCCAACAACAAGGCATTCAATTCGGCAGCTTCTGTGGTCTGCTGTATTGCGGGCTTGGAAATTAAATCGGCAATCTTGTAAAGATAGGACAGTCCAGCATCTACCTGGGGCTCAAAGAAAAACACGGTATAGCCGATGACTTTGGGGTGACCCGCAGCTAACACATCTATCATTTTGGCATGTATCTCACGCGGCCATGGCCAGCGACCAAGATTGGCGATGCTCTCGTCGTCAATGGCGATCACGGCGATCTTGTCACTCGGCACGCGCGTAGTCTCCCTGACACCCAAGTCATAAGCTTTACGCTCCAGACTCTGCATCAGGTCGGTATTGGCTGCTAGCAGGAACACCAGTGTCACCAGCGTTCCTACGAACCAATCATGTTTCCAGAACGACCAGTTTTTCATCACGACTCCCTGAATTTAAGACTCAGTCGCCTACTTTAAGCGCTTCATACTAATGAATTTTATTAAACGCACCACAAAGTCATTGATTTCTTTAAGGTCACTAGGAATTTCCCTAGCAAGATACTACTCCTCCGACTATTTAACGACGAGTACCGGGCACTCGGCAAGATGCAGCACCTTGCTGACAACCGAACCCAGTAGCCAAGACTGTATGCCCGCGTCAGCCTGCTTACTCAAGACGATTTGATCCATAATGTGTTCACGCGCATATTGCACAATCGCCTCAGCCGGATTGCCGATACTTATGTGATACTCATAAGCTAGGTCGGCTGCATCCAGAATAGCGCGCACCCCCGCCAACTCTGCCGTGCCCTGCTCAAGATAATGAGCGTTGATCGTTTCTTGACTGATGAACAGTTTTACATTCCCTGCGGCAACTTTCCATTGCACATTCAACAGATATATCTCAACCGGCTGAGCTAACCAAGTCGCGCTATCTATCACATACCGCACTGCGCGTTCCGCACCTGGGGAACCATCGACTGGCACTAGGAATTTCATTTTGTCTTCTCCATTTCCTGATGCGCTACTTTCACATCGACCAAGTCCACAACCTGATCCTCCGCAGCACTGCGAACCGACAACCAGTGCCCTAACCCTAGCACCAACAAGGCGCAGCACACTGGCACGGCGTTATGCAAATAATGATGCGCTTCCAGTAAGGGCGCGAACATCGCCTCACTCAACAACATCTCGCCCGCCACATAACCCAACAGCGCACCGCCCGCATTGATGACCAACGGAAAACGGTCTATGACCTTCAACACCAACTGACTACTCCAAGCGATCAAAGGGATGCTAATAAGCAGTCCGAACACCAACAGAATGAGATTGCCGTGTGCAGCGGCCGCCACGCCCAAAACGTTATCCAGACTCATCACAAAGTCGGCAATGATGATGGTTTTCACCGCACCGAATAACCGCGTGTCGGCTGTGATACTGCCTTCATCGTGGTCGTCCTCCGGCAACAGCAACTTCACACCTATCCAGATCAACAAGAATGCACCAATCAACTTGAGGTACGGTAACGACAACAGACTGACCGCGAAAAAGGTCAACACCAC
>JAVHRA010000148.1:0-11960 GCA_036171395.1 Gallionella sp.
GCGTGATAGATACGCAACCGCACGCAATGGATGCGGCTGCCCAGCAAGCCTTGTCCAGCCTGGCACGCCAAGTCATGGTTCAGTTTGAGTTGCGTAAAGCAATATTTAAGGCGCACCAGACCGAGCAAGAGCTGCAACAGCTGAATGAAATGTTAATGGCTCAAACGCTGACTGATGCGCTGACGCAAGTGAATAATCGCCGCGCCCTTGAGAATAGTTTGGTTAATGAATGGGAGCGCGCGTTCCGCTATTCCCAACCTTTGAGTCTGTTGATGTTGGACGTAGATAACTTCAAATCCTATAACGACCAATTCGGTCATCAGGCTGGCGACAAGGTGTTGCAGCAAGTAGCCGAAATCATTACGCACGAAGCCAGACAACCAGATTTCGTGGCGCGCTACGGCGGTGAGGAGTTCGTCATTGTGTTGCCCGAGACGGACAGTGAGGGTGCCTTGTATATTGCGGAACGTATCCGTTATAAGGTCGAGCAGGCCGTATGGACACAAGGTGCGGTCACGGTCAGTCTCGGCGTGGCTAGTTATGGTAGTCAGGCGGATGCCGAGGCCCTGTTGAGTCAAGCAGATCAGGCCTTGTATCGCGCCAAACAGAGCGGACGCAACTGCGTCATAGTCGCCGCATAGCCTATTTCTTGACCGCATCCTTGCGGTTACTTCCCGACACCATCTTGTATTGCAGCAAGCGGCATTCAATTGCGCCGTTGAACAGCGGTGTGCGGCGCGAGGGCGATAAGCGCATCAGTTTCAAGATGGCTTTGTCGGCTGTGAATAGATAGGCTGTCCAGCCGCCGAAATTTTTCTTCAGCGCGTCGCCTAACTTGGGATACAAGGCCGCAAGTTCGTCCAACTCACCCATGCGTTCGCCATAGGGCAGGTTCGCCACCAGCACACCGGCAGCTGCAGGGGCGGAGATGTCGAGGATATTGGCTTGCTTTAACTCCACACACTCGTCGAGGCCGGCATCCTGCAGGTTGCGCAGCGCAGTCTTGAGCGCATCGCCGTACAAGTCGCTACCGTAGATCTCCAGTGGATGGGGCGCAACTTGCGCCGCAATGGCGGCTGCACGCAGCGCTTTCCACTTGGGCGCATCAAAGTTCTTTAGATTTTCGAAGGCGAAGCGGCGCGAGATACCCGGCTGGATATTGAGCGCCATTTGCACTGCTTCGATGAGGAAGGTGCCGCTGCCGCACATGGGATCGAGTAGCGGCGTGCCGGGTTGCCAACCGCTCAGACGCAAGATGCCGGCGGCAAGGTTCTCGCGTATCGGTGCGATATTGGTGTGCATGCGCACGCCGCGTTTGAACAGCGGATCGCCCGAGGTGTCGACGTACAACATCATCTGGTCATCTTCGATGAAGGTGTGGATGCGGATATCCGGTTCCAGTGTGTTGACGCTGGGGCGCTCGTTGCAGTGTGCGCGGAAGCGGTCACAGATCGCATCTTTGACCAGCAATGTGATGAACTCCAAGCTTTGCAAAGGGCAGCGTATCGCGGTGACATGCACGCGTATGGTGTGGCTCACGTCGAACCAGTTCTGCCAGTGCATCTTGAAGGCGGCCTGGTAAATATCCTGTTCGCTGGCATATTTGGAAGTGGAAACGCGCCACAGGATACGGCTGGCGACGCGGCTCTCCAGATTGGCGCGATAGCACAGCTCCCAATCGCCGAAAAAGTGTACGCCACCCTCGGTGGACTTGACCTTCTGTGCGCCCATCGCTTCCAGGTCGCTGTGCAGGATGGCTTCTAGGCCGCGTGGGCAGGGGGCAAAAAAATCTGGCATCTGAGAACCTCTAAAAATATATTGTTTGGGCGTATCGCGTTGTCGCGTGCTCGCTCATTCCTAGCCTATCAATCTGATATGTCTGCGTCATTCGCTGCGCTGCTCCTCGCGCTCCATCCCAAAAAATAAATTTTGAGAGGTTCATATAGCGACGTGGAGCTTAGAACGGTTTAACGGTAACGAGTATGACCACGACCAACAGTATCAGTACTGGAATCTCGTTGAAGAAGCGATACCACACGTGGTTGCGGATATTTTGATCGGCGGCGAACTTCTTCACCAACATGCCGCAGTAATGGTGGTAACCGTACAGCACTAAGATCAGAGCGACTTTGGCATGTATCCAGCCACCCACGCCCGCACCCAACAAGTACCACAGGGTCAGACCGCTGGCGATGGTGAGCCAGGCAATGGGGGTGACAAAGCGATACAGTTTGCTTTCCATCAGCTTGAGTCGTGCAATCTCGGCGGGCTCGGTGGCCATGGCGTGATTGACGAAGATGCGCGGCAGGTAGAACAAGCCCGCGAACCAACTGGTCATGACGATGATATGAAATGCTTTGATCCAAAGATACATGGATGATCCCTATTTAGAAAGTCGGCGCCGGAACAGCACCAATGCCAGATAAAAACCGCTCAATGCATACGCTGCAAGTACCGTCACATGAGTCAGCGCCTGCGCCGGAAGGGTGTCTGTCAGCAGCGGGCGGGCCAAGTCTATGGCGTGGGTGAGCGGCAACCAAGCCGATACACTTTGCAACCACACGGGCAGTTGCGCGACTGGAAAAAACACGCCGCATAATATCACCATAGGTGTGATGATTAAGGTGAAGTAGTACATGAAGAAATCATAACCGGGCGCCAAGGCAGTCATGATCAGGCCTAGCGAAGCGAAGCATAGGCCAACTAGGAAAGCCAAAGGAATAATCCATAGCGTCAGCAGAGAGTGCGTCAGCCCCATCAACCAGATCACTCCCAGCACCGCCAGACCGGAGAGCAAGCTTTTACTGGCCGCCCACACCATTTCGGAAAATACCACGTCGTCCAAAGTGATGGGAGTGTTGAGTATGGCTTCCCACGTGCGTTGCTCGTGCATGCGCGCGAAGCCGGAATATAGCGCCTCGAAACTGGCGCTGTTCATGGTGCTGTAACACACCGTACCGGCAGCGAGGAAGGTGATGTAAGACATCCCGCCGATCTCAGGCAACATGCCGCCCAGACCGTAGCCCAAGCCCAGCATATAGATCACCGGGTCGGCCAGATGGCCGAGGATGGAGGAACCGGCCATCTTCTTCCACACCATAAAGTTGCGCCGCCAGATGGGGATGAAGCGGCGGCTGAAGCGTGGTAATGCGTAATGGCTCATTTGCGTTTGTCCTCTTCTACTGCCGCCATCGCATCGGCGGGGCTAACCACGCCCACGCCACGCGCGTACACGCAACCTTTGGAAGTGCCGGTCGCCACGATGCGTTGGTCGCGGATGAAGGTATGGGTCATATAAAAATACTTTTCATCGAAATGAGTGACATGCAGTTGCACTTGGTAGCGGTCGAACAGATTCAGCGAGCGCTTGTAGGTGAGGGTGTGTTCGGCGATTACCGGCATCCAACGGCGGCGTAGCATGGTCTTCATCAGACCGGTGCGGATAAAGAGATCGACGCGGTTCAGGTCGCAGATGGTCACGTAGCGACCGTCGTTCATGTGGAAATTGAGGTCCAGATCGTTGGGCAGCACGCGCAGGGTGAGGCTGCTGCGCATGTCATCTGCCATCACGCGCGGGCGGAACAGCGATAAGAGGTAAACATAAATCATGCGGAAGATCAGGTTCATTCGCGCATCTCCCGGCCAGTGAGTTTGAGGAACACGTCTTCCAGGTTGGCGGGCCTATGCAGATAGCGCAACTCGCTCTGCATTTGCAGATGCGCGACCAGTGGCTGTGCATCCTGCACGTAGCAAAACACCGATTCGCCGCTTAGCTCGTGGCGCTGCGCATAACGTGCCGCATGCGTCGCAGCCCAATGCGCAGATGTCTCGCCGAACACTTCTACGACTTGCGGCTCGATGTTCTGTGCTATCAATTCGCGTGGCGAACCTGCTTGTATCAATTTACCGTGGTCCATCACCGCAAGGCGGTGACACAGGCGTTCCGCTTCTTCCATAAAGTGCGTGGTGAGCAGCAGCGTCTTGCCCTGCGCGGTGAGCGTGCGCAAGCGTTGCCAGATCAGGTGGCGCGCTTGCGGGTCGAGGCCGGTAGTGGGCTCGTCGAGAAAAATAATATCGGGGTCGTTGACCAATGCGCGCGCCAGCGTGAGACGACGCTTCATGCCGCCGGACAAAGTGGGCACGCGCGCATCTTTTTTGGAAGTGAGGTTGGCGAATTCCAACAGCGCCGGAATGCGCGCGTTGATGGCCGCATCGCTCATGCCGAAGTAGCGGCCATATACTTGTAGATTTTCCGTGACGGTGAAATCGGGGTCGAGATTATCGAACTGTGGTACTACGCCCACCCGCAGCCGTGCGGCACGCGCATCCTCAGGTACGGCATGGTCTAACAAGTGCAGTTCGCCACCATCCGGCGCGATCAGTCCCAGCAACAGCTTCAACGTGGTGGTCTTGCCCGCGCCGTTGGGGCCTAATAATCCGTAGCATTCGCCGCGCTTGATGTCCAGATTCAAGCCGTCCACCACGCGTTGTCCAGCGTAAGATTTTTGTAAATTGTGGGCGCGAATAACTGAATTCCCTCCCTCATGCAAGGGGCGGGTTAGGGAAGGGCTAGGAGTGTTGAGATTCATAGCGCCACCCCTAGAAAATGCTGAAGCACGATGGTGCGTAACTGTCCCAGTCGGTGGTGGAAGTAGTGGTCGGTCTGGGGCAACACCATGATGGGCAGATGTTGTGGGCTGGCCCAGGCCAGTGCGGCGGCAAGAGGGACGAGTTCGTCGTTCTCGCCATGTATCACCAGGGTGTTGGCAGATACATCCGGCATCTTTTGGCTAGGCATGGCAGCAGTGAAGCGACCGACAGCGGGTGCGGCAAGGATCAAATGTTGTGGGTGCAGTCGTTGTGCCGCACGCGCCGCGACATAGCCGCCGAAGGAGAAACCCGCCAATATCAGGGGCAGGTCTTCGCCGAATTGTTCACGCGCATATTGCACCACGGCGAGCAGATCCTGCTCCTCGCCATCTCCGCCAGTGAACTCGCCCTCGCTCGCGCCCACGCCGCGAAAATTAAAACGGAACACTGCGCATTCAAGTTCAGCGAAGGTCTTGGCCAGCGTCATCGCGACCTTATTGTCCATCGTGCCACCCGCAGTCGGCAGCGGATGGGCAACGACGGCAATGGCAGAAGGGGCGCTATCGGGCAGGTGGACTATGCCTTCCAAATGGCCTGCGGTGCCGGTCACGGCGAATTTTTTGAGTGTAACGCCCATCAGATTTTCAGTCGCGCCACGATGCGTCCGTGCTGCAAATGTTCGGTGATGATCTCGTCCAGATCAGTCTCGTCGATAAAGGTGTACCACGTGCCTTCGGGATAAATAACCAGCACCGGGCCTTCGTCGCAGCGGTCTAAACATCCAGCCGAGTTGATGCGTATCTTGTTGGCACGATCCGATATGCCCAATTCTTTGACCTTGTTCTTCACATAGTCACGCGCCTGCTGCGCGCCGTGGTTACCGCAACAGTCACTGCCGTCGGCGCGCTGGTTGGTGCAGAAGAATACATGCTTGTCGAAATAACTCATTGCGTAACTCCATTTTTGAAAGTCGAAATCATACGTTGCGCACGCGGTATAGATGCAGCAACAGCAGCGCAGGGAATACCAGCGTGATGGTCTGCGATAGGCCGTTATAGTTGAGCAGATGGCCGTAGTGCCAGAGGTAGACGGACATCGCTGCCGAGGGTGTGCTGTCCAGCACCAGATGGGCGATGATCAGGTAGGCCAAGGTCTGCACCGCACCCAGGCGAAGGATGTTGGGCTGTTGGTAGTGACGGGAAATGAAAAGGAATGCGCTGCCGAGCAGGATGCCCAGCATCGCTTCGCTGTTCACCCACAGCAACATGGCCGACGATTTCAACAAAATGGCGGCGGTGAGGAACTTCACTACAGCCACGCCCAACAGCACCAGCAATAGCGCGCGGAGTACGGTCGCAGGATTACGTAACAGCGTCAGTAACAAGGTGCCTACCATGAGCAGATTGAGCATCACGGCAGCGCTTTCCCAGATGTCGAAGGGGGTGTCCACTTGCACCGCGAAAGGTTGGTGCGCAATCGCGCTGATGAATACGTTGCCCAGCATGGGTAGGGAAGGATTTACCTGACCGAACATCCATAGCACCAGCAAGGCGAGGCCGAAGTCCATCACCTTGCCATGTTGAAAAGTGTAGTCACGCCAGCGCGTGAGTCGGTCGTAGCTGCGCGTCCAGTTGGTCATGCTCAGCGCAATGAATGCGCCCACTAGCGTGCCGCCACTATTGGTGAGGATGTCCAGATTAGAACTGTTACGCGTGGGCAAATACATCTGCAGATACTCCATGCCGCCCGAGAGCAACATGCCAAAAAATAGAGCGAGCAGCAGGCTGGGCAATGCGCTCAGTCGTGCGCGCAAGGTGAGTGCCAGCAGCAGACCGAACGGTAGATAAGACAGCAGATTAAGAATGGCGTCGAAGGCCGTGTAGGTGTGCAACAACGGCAGCTTGAGCACGTCGATGAAATCGATGCCTTGTTCGCGCCAGCCGGTGAAGGGCGACAGGCTGGCATAGGCAATGAACAGCGCATAGCCTAGGCTGAGCCAGATGCGCAGGCGCGCGCTATTGCTGCGCAGAAAGAACTCAGGCATGAGGAACGCAGCGTGGTGCTGCGGTAGGAATGGGCGTGTGCATGTCCCGATTTTAACCCAGAAGCGCAGGACATCATGATGACTAGTCCACCAGATTCCCGCCCCAAGGTTGTACCGCACCCAGCTTGCGCCAGGTCTCCAGCAGGGTATCGGGATTCAGCGACATGGTCTGTATGCCTTCCTGCATCAGCCATTGCGCGAAGTCAAAATGATCGGATGGGCCTTGTCCGCAGATGCCCACGTATTTATCCATACGATTGCAAGTGTGTATCGCCATCTTGAGCAAGGCTTTGACGGCGGCATCGCGCTCGTCGAAACGGTCGGCGACCAGGCTCGAATCCCTATCCAGCCCCAAGGTGAGTTGCGTCAGGTCGTTCGAGCCTATCGAGAAGCCGTCGAAGTATTGCAGGAATTCCTCGGCCAGCAGCGCGTTGGAAGGGATCTCGCACATCATGATTAGGCGCAAGCCGTCTTTACCGCGCACCAGACCTTGCTCGGACAACATCTCTACCACCTCGCGCGCCTCTCCGACGGTGCGCACGAAGGGAATCATGATCTCGACGTTTTTATAGCCCATCTCGTTGCGCACTTTTTTCATGGCGCGGCATTCCAGTTCGAAGCAGTCGCGGAAGGTTTTGGCAACATAACGGCCCGCGCCACGGAACCCTATCATGGGATTCTCTTCCAGCGGTTCATAGAGCTCTCCGCCCAGCAGTTTGCGATATTCGTTAGATTTGAAATCGGACATGCGCACGATCACCGGGCGCGGCCAGAATGCAGCGGCCAGTGTGGAGATGCCCTCGCTGAGTTTTTCCACATAGAAGCTCACTGGGTTGGCATAGCCGCTGGCTTGGCGCAAAACCTTATCACGTAGCTCGCTGGGCAGTTTTTGGCATTCCAGTACGGCTTTGGGATGGATGCCGATGAGGTTGTTGATGACGAATTCCAAACGCGCCAAACCGATTCCAGCAGAAGGCATCTGCGCGAACTCAAAGGCTAGGGAAGGGTTGCCCACGTTGAGCATCAGCTTGACTGGTAGCGAGGGCAACGGCGCTTCATCCAGCTGTGTCACGCTGAACTCCAGTTGGCCGCGATACACGTAGCCGGTGTCGCCCTCTGCGCAGGAGGCGGTGACCAACTCGTTCTCTTGCAAGATATCGGTGGCGTTGCCGCAACCGACGATGGCGGGGATGCCCAGTTCACGCGCGATGATGGCGGCATGGCAGGTGCGGCCACCACGGTTGGTGACGATGGCGGAAGCCTTCTTCATCACCGGTTCCCAGTTTGGGTCGGTCATGTCAGTGACCAGAATGTCGCCTGCTTGTACCTTGTACATCTCGGCGGCACTCTTCACCAAGCGCACCGGCCCTGCACCTATCTTTTGCCCGATAGCGCGGCCTTCGACGAGCACAGCGCCACTTTGTTTGAGTTGGAATTTGCTCACGCCCTTGTTCTGGGACTGCACGGTCTCAGGACGCGCTTGCAAGATGTAGAGCTGACCATCCATACCATCCTTGCCCCATTCGATATCCATAGGGCGGCCATAATGTTTCTCTATGGACATGGCATGGCGCGCCAGCTGCAACACCTCGGCATCGTTCAAAGAGAAGCTACGGCGCATGACCTCGGGGACTTCTTCTATGCGCGTGGAACGTCCTGCGGAACGTTGTGTGTCGAACACCATGCGCTGCTGCTTGGAGCCCAGACTGCGTCTCACCAAGGCGGGATAGCCCGCCGCCAGTTGGGTCTTGTGTACATAGAACTCGTCGGGATTGACCGAGCCTTGCACCACCATCTCGCCCAGCCCGTAGGAAGAAGTGATGAACACCGCGTCGCGGAAGCCGGACTCGGTGTCCAAGGTGAACATCACGCCAGCTGCGCCTAGATCGGAGCGCACCATGCGTTGTATGCCTGCGGAGAGTGCCACGCCACCATCGTGATAGCCGGTGTGTACGCGATAGGAGATGGCGCGGTCGTTGTAGAGCGAGGCAAACACCTCGCGGATGCTGTGCAGGATATTGTCTATGCCGTGGATGTTGAGGAAGGTCTCTTGCTGTCCGGCGAAGGAGGCATCGGGTAAATCTTCAGCAGTCGCGGAGGAGCGCACTGCGTAGCTGCCGTCGTTCTGCGCGGAGAGTTCCGCGTAGTGTTTGCGTATCTCTCGCTCCAGCGCCTCAGGTAACGGGGCAGCTATGATCCAAGCGCGTATCTCGGCGCCTGCTTGGGCTAATTCCAGCACATCATCCACATTCAGACTCTTGAGCGTCGCTGCGATGCGCTGATCGAGCCCATTTGTGGCGAGAAACTCACGATATGCATCTGCCGTAGTGGCGAACCCACCCGGTACTTGCACACCGGCTGCACTCAAATGGCGGATCATCTCGCCTAAGGAAGCGTTCTTGCCGCCGACCTTGTCGATGTCAGCCAAGCCCAAAGATTGGAACGGGATCACGTAGTTTTGCATGGTGTTACTCCTTATCACTAAACGCGTTCCTTCCCCTAAGAGGGGGAAGGTCAAGATGGGGAGGGGACTTAATCCTCTTTCTTTACGGCCTGTAGCAATTGCACCGCGATCTCTTCTATCGAGCGCGCGGTCATGTCGAAATAGGTGATGCCGGCTCTATCCATCATGCGCTCTGCGGCAGCGACCTCGTAGCGGCAATTCTCCAACGATGCATAAGTGCTGTTGGGTTTGCGTTCCTGACGGATGCGCTGCAACTGCTCGGGCGCGATGGTCAAGCCGTACAGTTTGTCGCGATACGGCAGCAGCGTGTCCGGCAGACGGTTGCGCTCGAAGTCTTCCGGGATGAGCGGATAGTTGGCCGCCTTGAGGCCGAACTGCATGGACAGGTACAAACAGGTCGGGGTCTTGCCGCTGCGCGACACCCCCACCAAGATCACATCAGCACTCTTGAGCTTGGCCGAGGAGATGCCATCGTCATGCGCGAGGGCGAAGTTCATCGCCTCGATGCGATGGGTGTAGTCGCGGGTGGAATGACCGTGCATGCGCCCTGAGGTGTGCGAGGACTGCGTGCCCAGTTCTTGCTCCAAGGGGGCGATGAAGGCCTCAAACAGATCGAGTACCAATGCATCGGCTTGACGCAAGGTGGCGCTAATGTTGGCATCCATCATAGTCATGATGAGTAATGGCCGCGTGCCGTCATGCGCGCGTATCGCGTTGATGTGCTCCAGACTGTGTTGAGCCTTCTCGGCGGTGTCCACGAATGGCAGACGCACATGGTGGAAGTCTATGCCCTCGAACTGCGAGAGCAGCCCGTTACCCAAGGTCTCGGCGGTGATGCCGGTGCCATCCGAGACGAAGATAACGGTGCGCGTCTTCATGTGTGTTGGTGTCGCTGCGCAGAGTGGGGATTCATAGTCGGTCCGCTCAGTTTTGCATGACCAAACGTATCTGTTCCAGCGAAGACGGGTCTTCTATGGTGGTCAGATCGCCCGGGTCGCGGCCTTCGCAGATGGCTTGCAGCGAGCGACGCAACAGTTTGCCGGAACGGGTCTTAGGCAACAGCGTGACGAAGTGCACGCGTGCCGGACGCGCTAATGCGCCCAGATGCTTGTCCACTACCGCCATGATCTCTTTTTCCATCGCCTGCTTGCTCTCCGCATCGGTCACGTTGCTTGCATTTTTCAGGATAACAAAAGCCACCGCCACTTGGCCTTTCAATTTATCTTCCACGCCGACCACGGCGACTTCGGCGACGTTGCTGTGGCTGGAGATGCTCTCTTCGATCTCGCGTGTGCCTAGGCGGTGACCAGCGACGTTAATCACGTCATCGGTACGACCGAGAATGAAGTAGTAACCATCCGCATCGCGTATGCCCCAGTCGAAGGTGGAATACACCTGCTTATTGGCAAAGTTGTTCCAATAAGTTTTGGCGAAGCGGTCATCGTCGCCGTACACGGTCTGCATGCAACCGGGCGGCAGCGGGCCCTCGATGACGACCACCCCTTTTTCATTCGCACCGCACTCTTCGCCAGTGGCTTCGTTGAGTATCTTCACCTTGTAGCCATACACCGGGATGCCGGGACTACCTAGTTTGGTGGGCAGATCTTCTATGCCTTTGACGATGGTCAGGATGGGCCAGCCGGTCTCGGTCTGCCAGTAGTTGTCGATGACGGGCACGCCCAACTCTGAGGACACCCAATGCGAGGTGGTCTCATCCAATGGCTCGCCAGCCAGATACAGCGTCTTGAGCGAGGACAGATCGTATTTGTGCATGAATTCGGTAGGATATTTTTTTAGCACGCGTATCGCCGTCGGCGCGGTGAACATGCGCGTGACTTGGTACTTCTCGACGATGCTCCACCAGATGCCGGGATCGGGCGCGATGGGCAAGCCTTCGTACATGATGGTGGCCATGCCGGTGATGAGCGGGCCATAGATGATGTAGGAGTGACCCACCACCCAGCCGATGTCCGAGCTGGAGAAATAAGTTTCGCCAGCCTTGCCGCAATAAATGTGTTTCATTGAAGCAGCCAACGCCACAGCATGACCGCCCACGTCGCGCTGCACCCCTTTGGGACGACCGGTGGTGCCTGAAGTATAGAGAATGTAAGAGGCATCATTGGACTCCAGCCAAGTCACGGGCACTTGAGCAGCCATGTGCTGCGTGCGTGCGGCGGCGTAATCGACATCGCGACCCGTCACCCATTGCATAGGGACTAAGCCACGGTCAATCAACAGCACGCGCTGTGGTTTATGTCCCGACAATTCGATAGCCGCGTCCAGCAGCGGCTTGTAAGGCACACGTTTGCCGCCACGCGAACCGGCATCCACTGATACCACCAGTTTGGGTTTTGCATCGTCTATGCGCGTCGCCAGACTGTTGGACGCGAAGCCGCCGAACACCACCGAATGAATCGCACCGATACGCGCACAAGCCAGCATGGCGAAGGCTGCCTCGGCGATCATGGGCATATAGATCAGCACCCGGTCACCCTTGCCCACCCCCAGCGATTGCATCACAGCGGCCATGCGCTGCACTTCGGTTTTGAGTTCTAAAAAGCTGTAGACCTTTTCGGTATTGGTCTCGATGGAGATGGCGATCAACGCGGGCTGGTCGCCCTGCGTCTTTACCCAACGATCAACCGCGTTAAAACACAGATTGGTCTGTCCGCCCACGAACCATTTCGCAAACGGCGGATGGCTGTAGTCGAGAACTTGGCTATAAGGCTGATGCCAGTCGATCAGCTCGGCCTGCTTGCCCCAGAAGGTCTGCGGATCGTCGATAGATTGTTTATAGAATTCTGCATAGTTCATAACGCCTCCCTGATTTATTTTTAGTGCGCGTAGTGTTTATGCCTGGAC
>JAVHRA010000149.1:0-11795 GCA_036171395.1 Gallionella sp.
GACAAAGTCATCATACCGTTCATCGCACCACCCCATGAAGGGATGATCATCGCCAAGGAAACAGCTGCACCCAAGGAGCCAGTCCAGTCAGGCAAAGCGGTGTATTGCAGATGGTGAGCACCCAGCCATACGTAGCCGAAAGTCAATGTCCAGAAGTGCAACACCGACAAGCGATACGAGAACACAGGACGACCAGATTGCTTAGGAATGAAGTAGTACATGATGCCGAGGAAGCCGCCGGTCAGGTAGAAACCCACCGCATTGTGACCCCACCACCATTGCACCATTGCATCCTGCACACCGGAGTAGATAGAGTAAGAAGTTGCCCAATCCACAGGGATAGCCAGACTATTCACCACATGCAGGTAAGTAATCATCGTAATCATGCCCATGGTGAACCAGTTGGACACATACATATGTGAAGTCGTGCGGATCGCGTTGGTCATAATGTAGTTCAGACCGTAGGACAACCAGACTACCGCGATTGCGATATCCAGCCACCATGGCAATTCAGCGTATTCCTTACCTTGGGACATCCCCATTGGCAAAGTGATGACTGCGCCAACGATGATTGCTTGCCAGCCCCAGAAATGGAACCACGCCAGCTTATTGCTCCACAGCTTGGTCGCCCCCGTGCGCTGCACGATGTAGTAACCCGTTGCAAACAATACGTTACCGCCAAAAGCAAAAATCACCGCATTGGTATGCAGTGGACGCAAACGCCCGAATGTAATTTCGGGGATATCAAAGTTCAAAAACGGGAACGCCAATTCCGATGCCACATACACACCGATGAACGTACCCACTACCGCAAAGATGACAGCCATGATGGTGAACCATCGAACTACATCCATGTCGTACTTTACTGGTGTCGCATTAGTTGCTTCCACAAGTATCTCCTCCCGAGAGCAAGTTAAAAAACGACGGGCTTTGACTCTTTAATTACGAGGCAAAAGCCCGTCTCTTCTGTACAGCTTAAAAAAAGCTTGGCAATGATGACATATCTATTGCAAGCGAGTAAAGAATAAATGCGACGAAATGTCGCACATACCCGCCTAAATCCATCAACTTTATCGCACGTTAAATCAAACACACAGCATTGATCAAGAACAAGTTATTCTCGTTTCCAGCAACCTATGCTTGACTGACATGGTAGGGCATTCCGCCGTATGTACGATGCTGTGCAACTTCAGTGTTGAGGTATTACTTGAACTCCTTCACTAAATATTGCTGGCGACGACTGATAGGCAACGCCTCTTCAACATCTTTTAACTTGACCATCCAGCCACTTTCATTCTCATCCCCGCCGCGCTGAAATCCGACAATCGCCTCTTTGGCAACAAGACAGTTTCTGTGGATACGTACAAATCGCGTTATAAATTCTTTTTCCAGAGCCGTTAAGGACTCTTCTATCAGATATTCCCGCTCGGCAGTCTTGACCGTGATGTATTTCAACTCCGCCCTAAGAAATAGTACATCGCTGATGGGGACTAAATGAATCTTGCCACGCTCATGTATAGACAAATGCTTACGCGGATCCGGCAAGAGCTCTCGCAACACCTCAGTCTGTATCGGCACTGCATCCCGTGCGCGACTAAGCGCATCGAACAATCTTCCAAGTCGAATAGGCTTGAGCAAATAATCAATCGCACGCAACTCGAAAGCCTTGATCGCGTAAGCATCATAGGCTGTAGTAAAGATGATGACAGGCGGGACAGGCAACTTCTGCAAATGTTGCGCAAGCTCTATTCCATCCATCTGCGGCATACGGATGTCCATCAGAACAACATCAGCCTGTATCTCTACTAATTTATCTAAGGCCTCTTGTCCATTAGATGCCTCCCCAACCACATCCAAGGCCAATTGATCACTGCAATCCTGCAACAATTCGCGTAGTCGATTGCGCGCGGGCGCTTCATCGTCAACGATGAATACCCGTAGCGCGAGTTCTATCATGGTCATATCGCTTCCTCGGTCACATAAGGCAAAGTTATTTCGACCCTATACCTGCTGCTAGTACTGTGCACTTGATAATGCGCCTCCACATCGAACAGCAGCTCTAATCTTTCTCGTATGTTCTGCAATGCCATCTTATTTCCTGAATGTCTCTGCGCTTTCTCGCTCGCACAGGGGTTCTCTACTCGCACATGCAACTCTTTGTCTGTGCAATGGCATCTTATATCGATGCGACCACCTTGCTGTAAGGGTTCTATCCCATGATAAACGGCGTTCTCTAGCAAAGGCTGTAGCAGCAGCGGAGGAATCAATGCATCCATAGGGGTAGCACCCAAATCCCAATCTATCGCCAGCCTTGTGCCCATGCGTAATTGCTCTAATTCCAAATATTGCTTGGTGAGTTTGATCTCTTGACCCAAAGGAACCAAATCGCGTGTTTCTGCCATCGCCATACGAAATAGATCCGCCATATCTTCAAGTGCAGTTTCCGCCTGCTTGGGCTGAGCTCGAACAATCGACAGAACTGCATTGATGGCATTGAAGAGAAAGTGCGGGCGTATCCGCGCTCTCAAGACTTGTAGCCTTGCATCGTGCAGCGCACGCGACAATATTTGAGCGCGCCAATAGAAATAGAACAGCAATACGGCACAAACCAACAGGCTAATAACAACATATTGCAGCCTGTCGAAATATTCACCTTCTACTGCAAATGGCTGATACACAGATATGCCTAAGTTGTAGACGCATTGCGTGACCACTACAACCCATATATTGATTACCAGTATTCCTTGTGTATAACTGCATCTTTTCAACCATGGCTGCATCAGCCATAGCGAAAGCAGACTGATGAACAGGATCGGTGCGAGCAACGCCGAAATACGTAATATATGGTTCAACATATCGGCCATATCTACCGCATCGACAAAGGCTTTCAAAATAACCATGGCATTGCACAGCATCAAGATGCGCAAGGTCACTCCCATGTTGCGGAAGTTGGGTAGCACGTCCTGACCAGCATTTTGTTTTATACTGCGCGCCTTATTCATGGCGAAAAATCCTCGTGTTTTTTGCCTTATTTTTTGCGTACACCGCTCTGATGACGAGCAGATTCTGGACAAATGATGACTAGCATACAAGATAAAAACACCTGGTCGGGACGATTCGCAGAACCAGTGGCTGAATTGGTTAAACGCTACACCGCTTCAGTAGGCTTCGACCAGAAGCTAGCACTCTTCGATATCCAGGGCTCTTTGGCTCACGCGGCGATGTTGGCCCACTGCAACATCATCACCGCGCATGATTTGAGTGATATACAACGCGGCCTTGAGCAAATCAGAAACGAAGTGCTTACCAACGCATTCATCTGGTCATTGGATCTGGAAGACGTGCATCTGAATATCGAAAAGCGTCTTACTACTTTGGTTGGCGATGCAGGCAAGCGACTGCACACCGGACGCTCGCGTAACGACCAAGTCGCCACTGATGTACGCCTCTATCTGCGTCATGCGATCGATGAGTTGTTGATTCTGATTGCAGCTTTGCAAACATCGATACTTAATTTGGCCGAACAGCACACACTAACCATCATGCCTGGCTTCACTCATCTTCAGGTAGCGCAGCCGATTAGCTTCGGCCATCACTTGATGGCTTACTTCGAAATGCTCAAGCGTGATGCTGAGCGCTTACAAGACGCCCGCCGTCGCGTGAACCGTCTGCCCTTGGGTGCCGCTGCGTTAGCCGGCACCAGCTATCCAATCAAGCGCGAAATGGTGGCCGAAATACTCGGATTCGAGGGCGTCTGCGAGAACTCATTAGATGCAGTATCGGACCGGGATTTCGCCATTGAATTCACTGCCGCCGCCGCTCTTATCATGACGCATCTGTCACGCTTTTCAGAAGAGTTAATCTTATGGATGAGCCCGCGTGTCGGCTTTATCGATATTGCAGACCGCTTCTGCACCGGCTCCTCCATCATGCCGCAGAAGAAAAACCCCGACGTGCCTGAATTGGTGCGTGGCAAGACAGGTCGCGTCAATGGTCATTTAATTGCATTGCTGACGCTGATGAAGGGCCAACCTCTGGCTTACAACAAGGACAACCAAGAAGACAAAGAGCCGCTCTTTGACACGGTCGATACTTTAGTCCAGACCCTGCGCATCTATGCAGACATGATCACAGGCATCAAAGTCAAACCCGATGCAATGCGCAATGCAGCATTGCAAGGCTATGCAACCGCGACTGATTTGGCCGACTATCTGGTGAAGAAGGGATTACCTTTCCGCGATGCTCATGAAGCAGTCGCCCTCGCGGTTCGCTTTGCGGAGCAGCGCGGCTGCGATCTCAGTGACATCAACTTACCCGAGTTACAAAAATTCTCGCCTTTGATAGAACAGGATATCTACCAAGTCTTGTCTTTGGAGGGATCACTCGCCAGTCGCAACCACATTGGCGGCACGGCCCCTAACCAAGTGCAAGCTGCAATCGCCAGAGGTCGTGCATATCTAAAAGCACTAACCTAGCTACGATCACCTCTGACTGACAGGCAAAAAAACGGGCGACCTTGCGATCGCCCGAATAGGAGGAGAGTATGAAAAAGAGTCGTTCCCAACTCTCGACTTCAGCACTCGGGCGGACTATAGCCGCAGCCCCCGACAATGCCTATATACCTCAATGCCTATATAGTTAGTACTAGCTTGCCAGCATCGTCTTAAGTTCGCCGCTCTGATACATTTCGGTCATGATGTCTGAACCTCCGACGAACTCACCCTTGATGTACAACTGCGGAATGGTAGGCCAATTCGCATAGTCCTTAATACCTTGGCGTATCGCTTCGTCTTGTAGCACGTCTACCGTGAAGATTTCTTTTACGCCCAGTGCATTCAATATGCGCACGGCATTAGCCGAGAATCCGCATTGCGGGAACTTGGGATTTCCCTTCATATACAACACCACTTCGTGGCTCGTTACTTGTTCATGTATCAGCTTCTGTATATCTGTACTCATGGTATTGCCTTATTAAAATGGTCGGGAATTGTAGTGACATATGACGCGCCGCGTCAAGCATACCCACCTGTGACGCGCTCTATTCCTGCTAAGTCACGCTCCGTAAACACTGCACCAAAACCAGATGCATTTAATATCTCACGCACCTGCTCAGCCTGGTCGTAGCCATGCTCTAACAGCAAGCAACCACCCGGCACTAGGAATTGCATAGACTGGCCGCAAATAGTCCGTATATCGGACAAGCCGTCCTCGCCCGCAGCCAGCGCAGTAATAGGCTCAAAACGCACATCGCCGCGCTGTAGATGCACATCGCTTGATCGAATATAAGGTGGATTAGAGACAATAACATCGAAAGTTTTCCCCGCCAAAGCACCGAACCAATCGCTTAATAGCATGTTCACATTAGCAAGCCCCAAGCTATTTTTGTTATCGCATGCCACCGCTAACGCCGTTTCAGAGGCATCCACCGCCAGCACGTGCGCTTGCGGCCTAGCTTGCGCGACGCTTAACGCAATCGCACCGGACCCAGTACCCAGATCAAGCACGGCACACAACTGATGTGCGGGAATACGTTGCAAAGCTTGCTCTACCAGTAGCTCGGTATCTGGCCTAGGAATCAGCGTGGCCGGAGTGACCTTGAACTCTAAGCCGAAGAATTCTCGCTTGCCTAAAATATAGGCAATAGGCACTCCCTGCATGCGCTTTTCCAACATAGCTCGGTAGGTAGTTGCCTGCCCCTCATCCAGCACCTGCTCGGCATGTGCGTATAGATAGGCGCGCTTGACCCGCAGCGCGGCTTGTAACAGACATTGGATTTCGATACGTGCGGTGCTGAGCTCTAAACCTAGAGAGATTTGCAGCGCCTGACTGTGCTGCAACAAGTAACTTTGTATGGAGTGACTCATACCCTGTGGGGGCAACGAAGGCACGCCTTACAGCGTATCTTCCGCCATGGCAGCGAGCTGTTCAGCCTGATGCTCTGCCATCAGCGCACTGGTCAGCTCGCCAATATCCCCTTCCATGATGGCATCCATCTTGTACAGGGTAAGATTAATGCGGTGATCGGTGATGCGCCCTTGCGGATAGTTATAGGTTCGGATGCGTTCCGAGCGATCACCGCTACCGACCAGACTCTTGCGTGTTGCAGCGATTTTGGCATTCTGTTCGCGCACCTGCGCATCCATGATCCGTGCGGCCAATACACGCATTGCTTGCGCTTTGTTCTGATGTTGTGAGCGACCATCTTGGCACTCCACCACCACACCAGTAGGAATATGCGTGATACGCACCGCCGAATCGGTTTTATTGATGTGCTGACCACCGGCGCCGCTGGCGCGGAAAGTATCGATACGCAAATCGGCCGGATTCAACACCACCTCATCCACATCCTCTACTTCCGGCATGATCGCCACCGTGCAAGCGGAGGTATGCACGCGGCCTTGGGTCTCAGTGGCTGGAACGCGTTGCACACGATGTGCACCAGACTCGAACTTTAATACCGAATAAGCTCCCTGCCCAACGATGCGTGCGATGACTTCCTTGTAGCCCCCCATCTCCCCCGGACTCTCGGAGATGATCTCGACTTGCCAACGTTTACGCTCTGCGAATCGCGTGTACATGCGAAACAGATCACCGGCAAAGATCGCTGCCTCATCCCCACCGGTACCGGCACGCACTTCCAGGAATACGCTGCGCTCGTCGTTGGGATCTTTGGGCAGCAATTGCACTTGCAACTCAGCACTCAGTTGCGCTAAACGCTCACTCCCAGTTGCGACCTCCGCATCCGCAAATTCACGCAACTCAGGATCGCTAGCCATCTCCTTGGCCGTTGCAATATCAGCCAAGCATGATTGGTAGGCGTGATAGAGCGCCACAACAGGCTCTAGTTCGGCACGTTCGCGATTCAGTTTGCGAAACACATCCATATCCTTGGTCGCCTGCTCGGTGCTAAGCAGCTCGTTGACCTCGAGCAAACGCTCGCTCAGCTGAGCAAGTTTGGCGGCGATACTGGGATTCATTATTCTTCGGTATTTAAATGATACAGACGGTGCACGACTTCGAGGAAGTGCTCCCGGTCACCGCCATGCACCTGATTGAGCGCATGCGTAGGCGCATGCAAGAATTTATTGGTCAGCCCGCTACTCATGGCTTCCAAGACTTTCTCCGGAGACTCGCCTTTGGCCAGCAGTCGCATGGCCTTTTCCACTTCTTGGCGACGACTGCGTTCCGCATGGTCACGCAAAGCACGTATGGTAGGCACCACTTCGCGTGACTCCATCCAATGCACAAAGTCGGACACACCCGAATCGATAATCACCTCGGCCTCTTTCACCGCGTTCTGGCGCGCATCCAGCCCTTCTTTGACCACCTCGGCAATATCATCGACGGTATATAGGAACACGTCATTGAGGTCGGCGACTTCCACCTCCACGTCGCGCGGCACCGCTAGGTCGACGATGAACAAAGGCTTGTGCTTACGCGCTTTAAGTGCACGCTCCACCATACCTTTTCCCAAGATGGGTAACTGACTTGCCGTACAGGTGACGATGATGTCATGTTGCGCCAATTGCTCCGGCAACTCAGTGAGCGTGATAGCTGTTCCGTTGATGCGTCTAGCCAAGGTCTGCGCACGCTCCAAGGTCCGGTTGGCAACAGTAATATGTTGGGGGTTGCGTGCCGCAAAGTGCACCGCATTCAGCTCTATCATCTCGCCCGCACCGATGAACAACACGCGTTGCTCACTGATACTAGGGAAGATGCGTTCTGCCAAGCGCACTGCGGCTGCGGCCATAGAAACCAGATTGGCGCCAATCTCGGTCTGAGTACGCACATCCTTGGCAACCGAGAAAGTGCGCTGAAATAACTTATGCAGCAGAAAACCCAAGGTGCCAGCATCTTCTGCCTGACGCACCGCCTGTTTCATCTGCCCCAATATCTGCGGCTCGCCCAACACCATGGAGTCCAAACCGCTGGCGACTCGGAACGAGTGCTTGACCGCCAATTCGCGCGGCAGTGTGTACAGATAAGGCTCTAGATCTTTGCGCGGCAACTTGTGATATTGAGCTAACCAGTCGATGGCGTGATCGGGTTGAGCGGCATTGCAATACAGCTCCATGCGATTGCAGGTAGACAGAATGGCCGCTTCTTTAGCCACACCATTCTCCACCAGATCACGCAACGCGTTCTCCATGCCATCCGCATTGAACGCGACTTGCTCGCGCACTGCCACAGGTGCGGTTTGATGGTTAAGACCAAATGCGTAGAGTTGCATATAGTTTGCCTAGCCTTACTTAGCCGCGTCTTCGCGCAACGTGATCGCCTTGTCGGTATTTTCCCAAGTGAAGCCCGGCTCTTCACGACCAAAGTGACCATAAGCGGCCGTGTTCTCATACACCGGACGCAACAGGTCCAGCATCTGCACAATACCTTTGGGACGCAGATCAAAATGACGCAACACCAACTCGGTCAATTTCTCATTGGAGATTTTGCCCGTGCCATAGGTGTCTACCATCACGCTGGTCGGCTGAGCCACACCAATCGCATAAGAGATTTGCACCAAGCACTTGCTGGCCAAGCCGGCAGCCACAATGTTTTTAGCCACATAACGTCCAGCGTATGCAGCAGAGCGATCAACCTTAGAGGGATCCTTACCGGAGAAGGCACCACCACCGTGGGGCGCTGCGCCACCATAGGTATCGACGATAATCTTGCGTCCGGTCAAACCACAATCACCTTGTGGACCGCCGATAACAAAACGACCAGTAGGGTTCACCAGATACTTGATATTGCCCTTGATCAACTCTTTAGGCAGCATGGGCTTGATAATCTCTTCAATAGCAGCTTCGCGTATCTGCTCCAGCGTCATCTCCGGGGCATGCTGCGTAGACAGCACCACGGTATCAATGGCGTGCGGCTTGCCATCCACGTATTTGATGGTGACCTGAGACTTTGCATCGGGACGCAACCAAGGCAGACGTCCATCGTGACGCAGTTGCGCCTGACGCTCCACCACACGGTGTGCCAAATAAATGGCTAAAGGCATCAGAGTAGGTGTCTCATCACAGGCATAACCGAACATCAAGCCTTGGTCGCCCGCACCTTGATTCAGAAAGTCATCCGAAGCGCGATCTACACCCTGTGCTATATCTGGGCTTTGTTTGTCATATGCGACCAGCACCGCACAACCTTTGTAATCGATACCATAATCGGTGTTGTCGTAACCGATACGCTTGATGGTGTTGCGCGCCACTTGGATGTAATCGACATTGGCCGTGGTGGTGATCTCGCCAGCCAGTACCACCAAGCCGGTATTAGTCAACGTTTCAGCAGCTACACGCGCATACGGGTCTTGCGTTAGAATCGCGTCCAAAATCGCATCGGAGATCTGATCCGCTACTTTATCCGGATGACCTTCCGATACCGATTCCGAGGTAAACAAGTATTCGCTCATAGCTGTTCCAATTAATTAACTGAAAAATTTAAGGCGCGCATTGTAGCAAATAGTTCGCCCTACCGCCGATGACCTCATTTTTGTTCACCACTTTATTTCGCCTCATGTCCTACTTGCCCTTGCCGCTACTGCACGCTTTGGGCGCGCTGCTAGGACGTCTTATCTATTGGTCTTCTACACAATACGCGCAGCGCATGCAGGAAAATCTGCGCGCGGCCGGACTGCATAGCGATGAGCGCGGCTACGATGCGCTACTCAATCAGGCGATAGCCGAAGCCGGCAAGAGCGTGCTCGAACTCCCTTGGGTGTGGTGCCGGCCCGTCGATCAGGTCTACTCTGCGGTACGCCACATCGAGGGCTGGGAACATGTCGAAGCAGCGCAAGCAGCCGGACGCGGCCTGATGGTTTTGACGCCACACTGGGGATGCTTCGAAGTAGTGGGGCTGTATTTCGGCAAATACTCAGCCATGACCAATCTGTATCGCGCACCGAAGTTAGCCTGGTTAGAGCGCTTCATGATCAACGGCCGCGCACGCGGCATGTCCAAACTTGCACCCGCAGATGTAAGTGGAGTGCGTCTGCTGATGAAGGCATTGAAACGCGGCGAGGGGATAGGACTGCTACCCGACCAAGTGCCTGGCAATGGCGAAGGCGAGTGGGTGGAATTCTTCCATCGCCCCGCCTATACGATGACATTGAGCGGCAGATTAGCGCAAAGCAGTGGAGCACAAGTGTTGCTGGTTTCAGCAGAGCGCCTGCCCAAAGGACAAGGATATACATTACGTATCACTCCACTGGACTTAGATTTCACACAGTCGGTTCCCCTGCAAATCAATCAGGCGATGGAACGCACTATCGCCATCGCACCGGCACAATATCTGTGGAGTTATAACCGCTACAAGACTCCCAGCGGAGTCACTCCTCCGATTCAAAATTAAGGCAACAAAGTATTTATGACGACTCGTCTAGGCGTATTTCTGTTCTGGCTCTTACATTTCCTGCCTTATTCCATACTGGTCGCACTGGGCAACGGTTTGGGCGCGCTGCTTTACCATTTGGCAAATGAACGCCGTAGAGTTGCAACCATCAATCTGCAACTGTGCTTCCCGGACATGGATGATGCGACGAGAGAACAAATGGTGCGTGCGCATTTCAAGGCATTTACACGCGGCGTCATTGAACGCTGCATATTGTGGTGGAGTAGCGCGGAACGCATCAACAGTCTGATACGCGTAGAAGGTATAGAACACTTTGATGCAATCAAAGATAAGCCCTCCATCCTGCTGACCCCGCACTTCGTAGGTATGGACGCGGGCGGACAATGGATCGCACAACACACTGACACCGTGTGCATGTACGCCAACCAAAAGAACCGCTACCTGACCGACCTGCTGCTTAAGAAGCGCGCGCGCTTCGGTAAGCAACGTCTCTATTCACGCCAACAGGGGCTGCGCCCAATACTGAAAGGCCTGCGCGCCGGTATGCCCTTCATCTACCCACCCGACCAAGACCAAGGCATCAAAGATGGCGCTTTCATCCCTTTCTTTGGCGTGCCTGCCGCGACCATGGCCTCGGTACCGCGCATCGCCAAGATGGCCGATGCCAAAGTCGTACCCAGCATCACGCGCATGCTGCCCGGCACTCAAGGGTATGTACTGACCTTCTACCCCGCTTGGGAAAACTATCCCAGCGGGGACGACATCGCCGACGCACGTCGCATGAATGAGTTCATCGAACAGCGCGTACTGGAGATGCCCGAACAATATTTCTGGGTACACAAACGCTTCAAAACTCGTCCCGAGGGTGAGGCGAGGTTCTACTGATGAAATATAAAGACCTGCGCGACTTCATCGCACAACTAGAAAAAAGAGGCGAGCTGAAACGCATCAGCACGCCCGTCTCTACACATCTGGAAATGACCGAAATCTGCGACCGCGTGTTGCGTGCGCAGGGTCCGGCGCTACTGTTCGAGAACGTGGTTGGCCACAACATACCTGTATTGGCAAATCTGTTTGGCACACCGCGTCGCGTCGCATTAGGTATGGGAGAAGAAGACATTGCGGCATTACGCGAAGTGGGAAAACTGCTCGCCTATCTCAAAGAACCCGAGCCGCCGAAAGGATTGCGCGATGCATGGGACAAGTGGCCGGTACTCAAACAAGTGCTGAGCATGTCGCCCAAGGTGCTGTCGTCTGCTCCTTGTCAGGACGTCGTATGGGAAGGTGCGGCGGTCGATCTGAGCAAGCTGCCCATCCAACATTGCTGGCCTGGCGACGTCGCGCCGCTCATTACTTGGGGCTTGGTGGTCACGCGCGGGCCGCACAAGACACGCCAGAATCTGGGCATCTATCGCCAGCAAGTGTTGGGCAAAAATAAAGTCATCATG
>JAVHRA010000150.1:0-2377 GCA_036171395.1 Gallionella sp.
GAGTTCTGCTCTACGACAATCTCAAAAGTGCCGTGCTCGAACGTCAGGGCGATGCGATCCGTTTCCATCCCACCCTTCTGGATTTCGCTGGGCACTACCGTTATGAGCCACGCCCCGTGGCGGTGGCCAGAGGAAATGAGAAAGGGCGTGTCGAACGCGCCATCCGCTACATCCGTGACAGCTTCTGGCCGGCGCGCACCTTCGTCGATCTGGCCGACCTGAACCGTCAGGCCGAAGCATGGTGTTTGGGGCAGGCAGCGGATCGCCCCTGCCCGCAAGACAAAACAATGACTGTCAGGGAAGCCTTTGCCCAAGAACAACCCCGACTACTTGCCTTACCCGCCAATCCATATGTGACGAGCGAACGGAAAGAGGTGACGGTGGGCAAGACGCCTTATGTGCGCTTTGATTTGAACGACTACTCGGTGCCGCACACGCAGGTACGCAAAACGCTCACCGTAGTGGCAGACCCGGAACAGGTCAGGATATTCGATGGTGCCGAGGTGGTGGCCTCGCATCCGCGCAGTTACGACAAGGGCGGTCAGATCGAAGATCCAATCCATATTGCGAAGCTTGTTGAACGCAAGGGACAGGCGCGCGAGCAGAGAGGGATGAACCGATTGACGCAGGCTGTGCCCGCAAGTTCGGAGTTACTGGCACGCGCCGCCGAACGCGGAGAAGGATTGGGTGGCATCACTTCATCACTGTTGCGCTTGGTCGAACGCTATGGCGCGGCCAACGTGCAGGAAGCGGTGCTTACCGCGCTGTCACGCGGCGTGCCGCATCCGCATGCAGTGCGATTGGCGCTGGAAGTACAGCGTGAAGCCCGTAATCAACCGCCACCGGTGGCGGTGTGCATGCCCAAGCATGTGGCAGAGCGGGATACGGTGGTCAAGCCGCATAAGTTGGAATCATATGATCAATTGACGGATACAAAAATCAAAGGAGATAAAGATGAATCTTGAACAGTTAAGAAGCCGTGCCGCAGCCTTGCACCTGAATGGTGTGTTGGCTCATTGGTCAGAGGTCGCAACAAGCGATTGGGTTCCGATATTGGTGGGATGGGAGGAAGAGGAAAGTACCCGACGCAGTCTGGAACGGCGGATAAAAGATGCGCGCATCGGTCGCTTCAAACCGCTCGCGGATTTCGACTGGAAGTGGCCGACGCGCTGTGATCGGGGCGCGATTGAGGGATTGATGTCACTCAAGTTCATCGAGGAAAAAGCCAATGTCGTGCTGGTCGGCCCCAATGGTGTAGGCAAATCCATGCTCGTCAAAAATGTGGCGCATCAGGCGCTGATCAATGGAAAGACAGTGCGATTCACTACTGCCGGAGAATTGTTAGGCGACTTGGCGGCACTGGACAGCGACATGGCCTTGCGTCGGCGCTTGCGTCACTATGCTGCGCCAGACGTGTTGGTCATTGATGAAATTGGTTACCTGTCCTATTCGAACCGCCACGCGGATTTATTGTTCGAGCTGGTGAGCCGGCGCTATGAGGCGAAGAGTACATTGGTGACAACGAACAAGACATTCTCTGAATGGTCTGAGGTGTTTCCGAACGCGGCCTGTGTGGTGTCTCTGGTGGACCGATTGTTACATCACTCCGAAGTCATCTCAATTGAGGGAGAGTCATACCGATTGAAGGAAGCAAAAGAGCATTCAGAGCAACGGGGACGTCAACAGCGAAAGGGAAAATCATGAAGCCATGGCTATTGCCCTCGGGAATACAGAGCGGGATTCCCTTCATCATCCCAGATCATTGGACACCGGAACAGGCCTTGGCAGTAGTTGGATTGCTTGATGACCTGAGTGAAATGATCTGGAATCACTATCAAGTCCCGCTGTACGAATAGCTACGAGTGGAGCGATGTACTGACATAACGTCAGATTCTTGCGACACCGAGGAAATTGATCCGCCGTTCTGATTGTCTGCGCATTTCAACGACGCAAAACATAGGGCACGAAAGTGCCCTTTACGTTTCCTGCGAAATATTTAGACTGCGCCAGATTTACTCGCATTTACGCAACCGCTAACACCTGTAATTCAGGTGTTCTAGGCTGCGGGCTAGTAATGATGTTCAGGATGCAGTTGGCGATACCCATATGACCAGCTTGGATGAGCTTGTCGTTGTTTAGTGTGGTTAGCTTGATACTCATGTATTTACTCCTTAAATAATGGAAAGATTCAAATCAGTCGAAGTTCATTACTACGCCGCACGCTGAAGTTCTCGGAATTGATGGTTAGCTGGGTAAGTTGTGACGAGACGTTTCCCTTCGACGGGGTTGTCAGTCACGACCAAGACTAGGTTCTTGTTGGGATTCAGAAAGTAACGACCTTCCGCCTTACCGTCAGGTGACTTTTGCATACCCAGCC
>JAVHRA010000151.1:0-2351 GCA_036171395.1 Gallionella sp.
GGGCAGATCTTCATAGTGGGGTTCCGTGATTCTGTGGGGCGGCAATCGTGCGCATCATTCTAAAGGCTTAGTCTGGTCGCACGCGCTACCGCGACACAAAAGATACATTTCGTCACCGAGCAGCTGATATTTTTTCACGACCTTGCCCAGCGTCTCATCCGCACTCAGCGCGATGACGTAACCATGCTCGAAGTCTTGCGGTGGCCACATCAAAGCGGGTGCTGGGTAACGTGCTTGGTCGATATAGGCGGTGACGTTCAAGCCGGTGGCGCGGGTGTCGGCGGAATAGAGCGGCTGATCCTTGGCGATGGCTATGATCTCGCGCGCGGTGACTTGGTAGTTCTCACCACGGTAGTGGCTTTGGTAATAAGGGAACAAGACCAGCAGCACGACGAAGTTGATCCCGATGGCGGCGGTCAGCCAGCGTGCCGTGGTGCGTATCGCCACATCACCGGCGCGCCAGATAAGACGCGCTAGCACAAAGGCGAACAGCGGATACATGGGGATGAGGTAGCGCATGCCGCCGTGTGGTGCCAGCCAATAAGGCAGGAAGTTGAGGCCCGCGATCATCAAGGCTGTTTGAAAATTTTGCGGCTGTTGGTCTGCTTCGGCGTTGCGATGATGCAGCCAGAAATACGTGCCCAGTGCAGTGCCCGGGAGCAGACCTAGCCACACCTCGATAGGGAAGCTCAGCAGTTTTTGCAGATATTCCAAGATGCCGGGCAGGGCCAACTTAGCGAGTATCTCGTCGAACATGCGACCACTCTGCGCGCCGCCAGCAGGCAATAGTGAGAACCACCACAAGGGGAAGGCGAGTATCAGCACATGTGCGAGTAGCGAGGTCTTGCTCAGTAGCATGCGGCGGTAGTCACGCTGCAAACCCAGCACCAACACGGCGGCGAAGTAGAACACATAGGCGGTGAAGGCTTTGCTCAGCAGCGCGAGACTGATGGAGAGTGCGGCGACGAAGAACAAGCCGCGACGCTGTTCTTTGCAACCCACCCACAGCGCGGCGATAGCGGCGAAGATGAACATCGCGAACAATGGGTCCACATAGGCCAGCCAGCCGTGGTACATCATCACGTCGGAGAAGGTCAGATAGAGCAGTGCGGCGAATACGGCGAAACGCGCTTCGCCATACAAGCGCAGGCATAGCCAGCCTAGGATGGCCGCGCTACCCCAAGTCGCGGCTATGGTGATGCCGCGCGCGGCCCATTCCATATGCGCCCAACCCACCACATCGGCGACCGGAATGATCATCCAGTTGAACAGCGGGTTGTGGCGGACATCCGTGCCGTACAGATGTTGGATCATCCACATGCCGTTCTGGCGCATCTCCAGCGAGGTGATGGGGAAGATCGCCTCTTCGCCTATGTAATAGAGATTGAGCGCGGGCAACATGCTGAGCGCGGCGAACAGCAGCAGCCACAGCAGGTCTTTAGTTTGTGAGCGGTTCATGGTTTGCAGCATGTTCAATCTTTCCGGTTGGGGTAGGCGCGCCACAGCGCGGTGTATATCTTGGCATAACAGCTGCTGGCAGCGTGATGTTCATCGAGGAACTCGTTGCTGTCACAGCCAAAGTCTTCCGAGCGTCCGGCATCGAATAGGAATAAGTGCTGCGCGTCCGCCCATGCGTGCAGGCCGCTTTGCGTGGCGTGCAGATAGGGGCCGAGCTCAGGATGATGCGAGAACTCCTGCTCCATATTAGGCAACAGCGGTGGCATGAACAACAGCACTTCCACGTCTTGCGCACGGGCACGTTCGGCAAATTCGGCCAGACGTTGCAGCAGCGCGGCGTCCGGCACGCCTTGGCGCGAACTGAGATTTTGGTAGTACTTGGAATTGCTGGCCGTCGCCGCCGCGATCAGCGCATGCGCGTCGCTCACTCGTGAGGAACTGGCGAAGGTGGCACTGCCGTCATAGCGGAAGCCCGTGCAGGTGCCGCGGTGCACGATGTCGTAATCCTTGGCAGGTGTGCCGTCAGTGCAGGTATAGACCGCGCCGCCATCATCGCGGAAATAGCCGCTGAAAGTTTGCACAGGATCGGGTGTGTGAGCAGAAGACTTGAGCATCTCCATCAGCCCCGCCATGCGCGGATAGCTCAGCGCATCAGCAGCACGGCTCAGCCAGGGCACTTGCTGCGGCGCACGTGGCAGGGTGTTGGCGGCGCGCGACAGATCGATAGGGTTGGGGGCCGCGTTTTGATAGATGAAGCCTATCGACCAATCCAGCGGGATGACCAAGGTTTTGATCTGCGGCGCGCGGGCGAGCAGATAGTTGGCTTCGTCCAGCACCGAGGTGAGTCCGTGTCCGGTCTGCGCGTAGTTGTAGACCTTGCGACCGGGGAACAT
>JAVHRA010000152.1:0-2350 GCA_036171395.1 Gallionella sp.
AGCCTACATTGCTAGACGGCCTAGTAGCGGATGTTGTGTGCGAAGTAATTTAACCAAAACGTCCGGTAATGTAGTCTTCAGTTTCTTTACGCTTGGGGTTGGTGAACACGGTGTTAGTCTCGCCGAACTCGATCAGGTCACCCAAGTACATATAAGCGGTGTAATCGGATACGCGTGCGGCCTGTTGCATATTGTGGGTCACAATGACGATGGTGAAATCGTTCTTTAGCTCATCAATTAGCTTCTCAATATGCGCTGTAGAGATTGGGTCAAGAGCTGAGGTCGGCTCATCCAGTAGCAGTACTTGTGGTTTTACCGCGATTGCTCGGGCAATACACAGCCGTTGTTGTTGACCACCTGACAATCCGGTGCCGCTCTGTTTGAGTTTATCTTTCACCTCAGTCCACAGTGCAGCTTTCTTGAGCGCCCATTCTACGCGCGCATCCATGTCGTGCTTGCTAAGACTCTCATACAGCTTCACACCAAAGGCGATGTTGTCGTAGATGGACATCGGGAATGGGGTGGGCTTCTGGAATACCATGCCGATCTTGGCGCGCAGCATGTTCAAGTCTTGTTTGGCATCCAGTACGTTGGCGCCGTCCAAGAGGATCTCGCCCGTAGCCTTCTGTTTTGGATAGAGTTGGTACATGCGGTTAAAGGTGCGCAACAGAGTGGATTTCCCGCAACCGGATGGGCCGATGAAGGCGGTGACCATCTTCTCAGCAATGTTGAGGTTGATATCTTTCAGTGCGCGATAGTTGCCGTAGAAGAAGTTGAGATCTTTGACAACGACTTTGGGGTTCACGATATTTTCAATGGACATGTTCTAACCTTGTTAGTGAGTAGTGGCGCTTTGACGGAACAGCACGCGCGCCAGAATGTTCAGTGTCAAGACACTCATGGTGATTAACAGCGCACCCGCCCAAGCAAGGTTCTGCCAATCTTCGTAGGGGCTCATCGCGAACTGGAAGATCACTACCGGCAGATTGGCCATCGGTTGATCCATGTTGTTGCTCCAGAACTGGTTGTTGAGCGCGGTGAACAGCAGCGGTGCGGTCTCGCCGCTGATGCGTGCGATGGCTAACATCACACCAGTGATGATGCCGGCACGTGCTGCACGCAGGGTCACGAAATTGACAATTTTCCATTGTGGAGCACCCAATGCAGCCGCGGCTTCACGCAAGGTGCTGGGGACCAGACGCAACATGTTTTCGGTGGTGCGAATCACAATCGGAATGACCAAGATCGCCAAGGCTAATGCGCCTGCCCAACCGGAGAAGTGCTTGACGTTCACCACGTAAATTTCGTACACGAACAGGCCAATCACGATGGAGGGTGCGGAGAGCAAAATGTCATTGATGAAGCGTGTCAGCGGCGCCATCCAGCCGCGATTGCCGAACTCGGCCAAATAGGTGCCTGCCAGAATGCCAATAGGCGTGCCAATGAGCGTGCCAAGCACGGTCATCATCAAGCTACCCCAGATTGCATTTAGCAAACCGCCCGCACTGCCGGGTGGCGGTGTCATTTGAGTGAAGATGGTACCGGTCAGCGCAGGCAGGCCGTGACTGAGTAAAGTCAGCAATATCCAGCATAGCCAGAACAGGCCGAAACCCATTGCTAGTACTGATACTGTCAGGCTCAGTGCATTGATGAGGCGACGACGGGAGTAGAGGTCAAATTTTTTCATAGTGACTTATGCGTGTGAGCCTTCGCGTTTACCTAGCTTGTAAAGCATGTAACGTGCGATCGACAACACCACGAAGGTGATAAAAAACAGTATCAGGCCAAGCTCGATAAGCGAGGCAGTGTACAAATCGCCGACCGCCTCGGTGAATTCGTTGGCCAACGCCGAGGAGATGCTGTTGCCCGGCATCAGTAATGACTTGGTCAGTTCGTGTGCGTTACCAATCACGAAGGTCACCGCCATGGTTTCACCTAATGCGCGTCCCAGACCCAGCATGATGCCGCCGACCACGCCGACTTTGGTGTAAGGCAGGATCACGTTCCACATTACTTCCCAAGTCGTCGCACCTAATCCGTAGGCTGATTCTTTAAGTAAGGTCGGTACTACATCGAAAACATCTCGCATCACCGAGGTGATGAAAGGGATGACCATAATAGACAGGATGATACTGGCGGTGAGTATGCCAATCCCCATTGGCGGGCCAGAAAAGAGCGGGCCGATATAGGGCAGGGTGCCGATATGGTGGTTGAGCCAAGGTTCAACGTGGTCTGCGAATAAAGGCGCGAACACGAACAGTCCCCACATGCCGTAGATGATGCTGGGAATGCCGGCGAGCAACTCAATGGCAATGCCTAAAGGGCGGCGCAAGATGCGCGGTGACAGCTC
>JAVHRA010000153.1:0-2325 GCA_036171395.1 Gallionella sp.
TGCTGCCGATATACGACAAACCGATGATCTATTACCCGCTGTCTGTTTTGATGCTCGCGGGTATACGGGACGTCTTAATCATTTCTACGCCCCAAGATCTGCCGCGCTTCGAGCAACTTTTGGGCGATGGCAAGCAGTGGGGTATCAATCTAAGTTACAAGGTTCAACCGTCACCGGATGGTTTGGCACAGGCGTTCATCATTGGTGAAGAATTCATCGGATCTTCAAGTTGCGCATTGATCCTTGGGGATAATATCTTTTACGGCACTGACCTAGAACACAAACTACGCGCAGCGGTGGAGAAGAATGAGGGCGGTACTGTGTTTGCTTATCACGTAACGGATCCCGAGCGCTACGGTGTGGTGGACTTTGACGGACAGGGGCGCGCCTTGAGCATCGAAGAAAAACCTCAACAGCCCAAGTCCAACTATGCGGTGACAGGTTTGTATTTCTACGATAACTCTGTCGTTGAGATCGCCAAGTCCATCAAGCCCTCTCATCGTGGTGAGTTAGAGATCACTACCGTGAACCAGATGTATCTGGAGCAAGGAAAATTGGATGTGCAAGTCATGGGGCGTGGCAGTGCTTGGTTGGATACGGGCACACATGACTCTATGTTGGAAGCATCGATGTTCATCCAGACCTTGGAGAAGCGTCAGGGCTTGAAGATATGTTGCCCGGAAGAGATCGCCTACCGTAAGGGATATATCAACGCGGCACAAGTGGAGAAGCTGGCCGTGCCATTAGCTAAGAATGCTTATGGGCAGTATCTGTTGGCTATGCTGCAAGAGTAACTTTGATATGCGGCTTATTTCGACCTCTCTTACCGGCGTGCTGGTTATCGCGCCTAAGGTCTATAGCGATGAGCGCGGGTTTTTCTTTGAGAGCTTCAATGTTAAACACTTCGCTGAACTGACCGGAATCGACACACCATTTGTTCAGGACAATCATTCCCGCTCTGTGCGCCATGTGCTGCGTGGCTTGCATTATCAGATACAGCAACCTCAAGGTAAGTTGGTACGTGTGACGTTGGGTGAGGTGCTCGATGTGGCTGTTGATATTCGCAAGAGTTCACCCACTTTTGGCAGGTCAGAGAGCGTTATCTTGAGTGCTGAGAATAGGCTCATGCGGTGGATACCGCCTGGCTTTGCCCATGGCTTTGTGGCGCGGAGTGAAATGGCTGAATTGATGTATAAGACCACCGATTATTGGGCAGCCACCTATGAGCGTTCGATTCTATGGAGCGATTCAGCCCTAGAGATAGATTGGCAACTGAATGGTGTCACCCCGGTGTTGGCTGCAAAGGATCAGGCTGGTAAGTTGCTGAAGGATGCTGAAGTATACGCATGAAAAAAATATTGCTGACCGGCAAGAACGGTCAAGTGGGTTGGGCGTTGCAACGCACATTAGCCTCGTTAGGGCAGGTCATTGCGCTTGATGTTGAGGATATGGATCTGTCCAAGGCGGATTCGATACGTAACAAGATGCGCGAGATTGCGCCACACATCATCGTCAATCCAGCCGCGCATACCGCAGTAGACAAGGCGGAATCAGAGCCCGATCTGGCTCTGGCGATCAATGGCATTGCGCCGGGAGTGCTTGCGGAAGAGGCCAGTAAACTCGACGCATTGCTGATCCATTATTCGACCGACTACGTCTTTGATGGCACCAAAACATCGCCCTATCATGAATCTGACCTACCTAATCCTCAAAGTATTTACGGTAAGACTAAGTTGACAGGCGAGCAGGCGATCATTGCGTCTGGTTGCAAGCACATCATCGTACGCACCAGTTGGGTGTATGGAGTACAGGGTGGGAACTTCGTAAAAACCATATTGCGCTTGGCAAAAGAGCGCGATGAACTGCGCATCGTGGCTGATCAGTTTGGTGCTCCGACTTGGGCGAGGTTGTTGGCGGAAGCGACGGCGCAGATGATAGTGCAGTGTGATGGTGCTTTGGCCACGGAGTTATCCGGCATCTACCATTTGACACCTAGTGGCCGAACGAATTGGCATGCGTTTGCGCAAGAGATCGTGCGATTGGCACGACGATATGATGCCGAATTGGCAAGCAAGTCTTTGATCATTCATCCTATCGCCACAAGCGAATATCCGGTGCCGGCGAAGCGTCCTTTGAATTCATCATTGGACACAAGCAAAGTTACTACGGCTTTTGGTTTGACCTTGCCCTGTTGGCAAGATGATCTGGCTGAGTGTGTAGCTTTGCTATATGGCAAAGTGGGTAGTTGAGTTTGTGTAACTCAAAGTAGGTCGTTGTATGTGGCCGCGTCGGATGCGGTGCGTAGCACAACAGTCGGAATAAAGT
>JAVHRA010000154.1:0-11371 GCA_036171395.1 Gallionella sp.
TCGGACTAATGTTCCTTACCGCATTCGGAGCGCATTGGTGGTCTCTTGCACTCGCGGTTGGCACAGCCATCGCAGCAATGATGCTCACACGGACAGTCCACCCGCCCGCTGGTTCGAATCCAGTGATAGTTTTTCTGACACAGCCCGGCTGGAGTTTCTTGTTGTATCCGACACTTGCGGGAGCATTGTTGCTGGTCGCCGTCGCATTGATTTACAACAACTTCACTCGGGATGCACGTTATCCAAAATATTGGTAACCCCTACGCAGAATGGATTGGGCGACGCGGCAACCGTCGTGCGTATGAAGGCGTATGCCTCATCATTTATATGTGGATTACGTCTTCGCTCGATACACCATTTTCATGTAGACATCGCCACGTTCCAACTCATCCAACATTTGATTGAGTCGTTTTTTTGAGTGGCTGTCAGTTTGGCGCGTATGATCCAGCCGCTGTAATCGTTGCGTTGATACGGGGGCGCGCATCGTAGGCGGCGATAAGTCGCTTGGCGGACAGGGCGTCGCGAGGAGCAAGTGCGCATCACCCTGGGCGTGGGTCTGCTCAACAGCACACGTTATATCGGCTCAAATGAACGCCACTATCGCGCCATGCCGACCATCAGTGCGCAATGGAAAAATGGTTGGTTCGCCGGATTCCCGCGCGGCATCGGCTATAACTTCTCTGACACACCACGTAGGGAATATGGCCTGCCACACCACGTAGGGAATATGGCCTGCGTCTGACTGCTGATATGGGGCGCAAACAGAATGCCTCTATCGCCTTGAATGGCCTAGGTGACATTGCTACAGGTGCGTAACTCGCTGCGTTTTATAATTTCCCATTAAGCCAACAGATCAAGTTTGACACTGCGCTACGTTACGGGTCGGGACAAGATCGCAAAGGGATGCTGTTGGATTTGAGCATGAACTATCGTGTGCCTTACAACGAAGCTCAATCGTTTTTGTTCGGCATCAAGACTAGCTACGCCAACCGTAACTATATGCAAAGCTACTTCGGTGTAGATGCAACACAATCACTGAACAGCGGTTACGCGCCATACGCACCGGGCGCGGGAATACGTGAAGTGGCCCTCACCGCAGGTCATATGTATAAACTCGACAAGCAGTGGATGGTGATGACGGGATTGACCTACGGACGATTAGGCAGTGTGGTGAAGCGTGCGCCCATGACACACAGCAACGCGCACAACTCCATCTACATACAAGCCAATTACACTTTCTAAACCAGGGTCTGTACCAAGTGTTCCAGACGGGCGCGCCCTTCCGGCGTGGCCATCACCATCACCACATCGCGGGCGTACAGGAGATGGTCTGATTCCGGATTGAACAACCATTTACTCTGCGGCCTGCGCGTCGCCAACAACACATACTCGCGACTGTGGGGGGCCAGAACTTGCAGGGGTTTTCCTGCAAAGCCCTCAGGCATCATGATCTCCTCGATGCGCAAGTTCTCATCCGACTTGAGCATGTCATCCAGAAAGGACACCACGCGCGGGCGCACCATCGCGGACACCAGACGCAAGCCACCAGTAAAGTCTGGCGAGACAATTTCATCCGCGCCGGCTTTGCGGGTCTTGTCTGCGTTCTTCATATCGTGGCAACGCGCCACGATACGCACCGCAGAGTTGATCTGGCGCGCGCTCAGACTGATCACCAGATTCAAAGTGTCGTCATGCGCTACGGCGAAGATGCCACGCGCGCGCTCTATGCCTGCCGCCAGCAGCACCTCATTATCCGACGCATCGCCGACCAAATAGAGTTGCTCAGGATACTTGGCCAAATGCCGCTCGATATTCTCCTGCTGCGCATCAATCAGCACGAAAGGTCGTGCCGTGACATTTAATTCGTGTGCGACATAGCTCCCCACGCGCCCCACCCCGCAAACGATGTAGTGGTCTTTCAGCAAACTGATACGTTTCTGCATTTTCCTTCTCCGCCAATTTTGATTGAGGTCACTTTCGAGGATGAACGCCGTCACGGCGGACAACATGAAAGTCAATGTCGCGATGCCTGCGGTGGCGACGAACATGGTCAGTACGCGCCCTTCGGGTTTCTGGCTGAAGTCTAAAATCTCCTCGTAACCGATGGTGGAGACGGTGATAAAGGTCATGTAGAAACAGTCCAGCCAACTGTAACGCGACTCACCGATGTAGTGATAACCGAGTGTGCCCAAACTCATCACGAACAGCATGATGAGCAATCCGCCCATCATGGCGGTGAAGGCATGCGAGCGCCTAACCTCGGAAAACTTACTCACTCGTCACCCACTTCGCGGCCAGGAAACAACTCGGCCGTATAGCCAAACTGGGTCATATCTTGGATACGCATGGGATAGAGGATGCCGTCCAGATGATCACATTCGTGTTGCACCACGCGCGCATGAAAACCGCTTACGGTGCGATCTATCAAAGCTCCCTGTTCATCAAAGCCCTGATAGCGGAGATGACTGTAGCGTTGCACCACGCCGCGCAGGCCGGGCACACTTAGACACCCCTCCCAAGCCATGTCAGTCTCATTTCCTACTGCGGTAATGACGGGATTGATAAGCACCGTCTCGGGCACGCTATCGGCATCTGGGTAACGCGAGTTCTGCTGTACGCCAAATATCACCACACGCAAGCCGACACCGATTTGCGGAGCCGCCAGACCCGCACCATTCATGGCTTGCATGGTGTCGCGCATATCCTGCAACAAGGCATCCAACTCGGGCGTCGCGAACTGGACTACCGGCTGGGACACTGCCCACAAGCGCGCATCGCCCATGCGCAATACGTTACGTACTGCCATCTCAATCCTCGCTACAGTGCACGACACATTCCAACACTCTGCGCACCCGCTCCATCGCCGCCTCAGCAGTGGCATTGACGCTTTCCATCTTGATGCCGGTAGCGCTGTCGCCGCGTCCCGCCGCATGGTTGGCCACCACCGCGATGGTGGCGTAATGCAGTTCCAATTCCTTGGCCAGCGCGGTCTCCGGCATACCGGTCATGCCCACCATGTCGGCGCCGTCGCGCTCGTAACGATTGATCTCGGCGATGCTGTCCAGACGCGGACCTTGCGTCGCGGCATAAACGCCGCCGTCGACGAACTGCTCTCGCGCAGTCGCCGCACTGCTCAGGATGCGCGCGCGCAACTGACTGCTATAAGGCAGCGTGAAATCGGCATTGCTATAGGCCTTATCACGCACCTCATAAAAAGTAGCGTCACGTCCGTGGGTGTAATCAATAATCTGGTCCGGCACCACAATCACGCCGGGCTGTAAGTCAGCGCGGATGCCGCCCACCGTCGCTACCGACACCACTTCGTTCACGCCCTGCTCGCGCAAGGCCCACAGATTGGCGCGATAGTTCACCAGATGCGGCGGGATGGTGTGGCCGTAACCATGCCGCGCGAGGAAGATCACCTCGTGCCGGTCTATGGTGCCAAACAAAAAAGCACCCGACGGTTCGCCGTATGGGGTGCGCATCACTTGACGGTGCGTAATCTTGAGATTGGTTAATTGCGAGAGTCCTCTCCCGCCTATGATGGCTAACATATCATCCTTCCTTGACTGCGTAGATTGCCGGCAGGTTACGCCAAGCGCCTTGTATATCCATCCCGTAACCAAACACGAATCTATCTGGTATCTGCATACCGACGAAATCCGCGTATATGGGTTTACTCTTGCCATGTAATTTATCGGCGAACACCGCGCTATAACAACGTAGCGCGCCCAAAGCCATGACACGCTCATGTAGCGCATGCAAGGTGTGCCCTTCGTCGAGGATGTCATCCACCAACAGCACGACACGACCGCGTACATGCTCACCCGGTTCCACCTTCCACTTCATCGCGCCGCCGTGCCGCGCATCGCCATAACGCGACACGTGCACATAGTCGAAATCCAAGGGGAAATTCAACAACGGCAAGAGCTGACCACTGAAGATCACTGCCCCCCCCATCACCGATAACACCAGCGGATAGTGCTCCGACAATGCGCCATTGATCTGTGTCGCTAGCGCACGCAACGCAGCCTGCACCTGCTGCTCGCTATAGAGCAGATCAGCTTGTTGCAGAATGGTGCGGGCTTGTAGGACGGTCAAATTCATGGGCTTATGGATGGCGCTTATTTTGTTGCTAGCAGAAAATCAACCGTATATTCGTCTTCGTACAACACACATGCTTTCCTTCTAAGGCTACAATCTGCGGCTTTAATGAAGGTTGGGATTCTAGCCGCCTTTGTTGATGAATGGCAGGGCATCGCGCGCTTCATTTTTATTTTCTGTGCATATCACTATGGTCTTTAGTTCGCAGTTATTCCTGTTTGCTTTCCTGCCGGTGTTCTTGATCGGCTACTACCTGAGCCCGCCGCGCGCGAGGTCATTATTCATCCTGTGCGCCAGTTACGCTTTCTATGCTTGGTGGCGCGTGGAGTTTCTTGCGCTGCTGATCGGTATCACCGTGATGTCCTACGCCTGCGCACTGGCCATCTCGGCAAGCAGCGACGCGCTGAAACGCTATCGCATCGTGACACTGGGCGTGACACTCAACCTAGCAGCCTTGGCGTATTTCAAATATGCAAATTTCGGCATCGACAGCATGAATAGCCTGTTACACGTATGGGGCTATGACGCAGTCGGCTACACCAAGGTGCTGCTGCCGATAGGCTTATCGTTCTACATCTTTCATGCCATCAGCTATCTAGTGGACATCTACCGCAAAGAAGCCTTGCCGGCGCGCAACCTGATCGACTTTGCCGCCTTTATCGCGCTGTTCCCGCATCTGGTAGCAGGCCCAGTGTTGCGCTACCACTTGCTAGCCGAACAATTCCGTCAGCGCGTCCATTCGGTAGAGCGCTTCGCACGTGGTAGCACCTTGTTCATGGCGGGCTTTTGCAAGAAGGTCTTGATCGCCGATGCGGTCGCACCGCTGGCCGACGCGGCCTTCTCAACGCATGCGCCGACGCTGGCCGACGCCTGGCTGGGTGCGGCGGCATACAGCATCCAACTGTTCTTCGATTTCAGCGGCTACACCGATATGGCGATCGGGCTGGCGCTCATGATAGGTTTCGTCTTTCCAGAGAACTTCAACGCGCCCTATCTGGCGAACTCCATCACCGATTTCTGGAAGCGCTGGCATATGTCGCTATCGAACTGGCTGCGTGAATATCTTTATTTCGCTCTGGGCGGCAACCGCAAAGGACGGCTGCGCACCTATCTAAACCTATTCCTCACCATGTTGTTGGGTGGCTTATGGCACGGCGCGAACTGGACGTTCGTCTTATGGGGAGCTTGGCATGGCGCGTTGCTGGTGGGCGAACGATATTGGCTGGACCGTATTGGTGCACCGCTCTTGCCCATCTGGCTGGCCACGGTCAAGACGATATTGCTAGTGATGCTGGGCTGGGTGATGTTCCGCGCGAGCGACCTAAATATGGCACTGGACATGTATCGCGGCATGGCGGGCATCAATGGCTATGCCTGCAGTCCGAATGTAGCACTGCAATTGACGCCCGACCACTGGGTCATGTTGTTGGTGGGAATCGCCTTTATCTATGTGCTGCCCAAGTTCAAACAGCGTCTCGCCCCGAGCTACAACTACCTACTCATCCCTTTATTTCTGTGGGCGCTGGCGACGTTGACCGCGCAAAGCTACACCCCTTTCCTATATTTCCAATTCTGATCGGCCATGACAGACTTTTCCACGCCACAACGCATCGCGCCACTCCATATCGCGGCGGCACTGACACTGTTGTTCACGCTGGCCTTGGGTGCAGCGCAGCTGATATGGGCCGCACTCGACATCACCTATCGTGACATCCCTCGCAAAGCCAGCGACGTATTGACCGGCGTCACCGCCAAGACATTAGAGACCAAGCTGGAACAACAACTCCCCGCACGCGAGCTGCTGATCAGCACGGCCAATATCATGCGTTACGTTTTGTTGCACGGTGGTGGCGCACAAGTGCAGCTAGGTAAGGACAACTGGCTGTTCCTAAGTGACGAATCACGTGTGCATGAACAGGCAAACACAAACTTGCAAGCCCGCGTCGCGCTGATGGCGCAAGCTGCATCGGCCTTACAACAAGCCAATGTCCACCTGATCGTCGCTTTAGTACCGGATAAATCGCGCATCTATGCTGCGCAACGCGCTTCGTTAGCGTACCCCGCAATCCTGCAATCGCGCTATGACGACGCCCTGAATGCGCTGCGCCTAGCCAAGGTAGATAGCGTGGATTTGATGACCCCCCTTAGCGCCGCTGCGCACAACCAAGAAGTGTATTACCGCACCGATACACACTGGAATCAGGCGGGGGCAAAAGTGGCAGCGGAAGCTATCGCCACAGCAGTCAAGCGTAACACGCGCGATCTACCCATAACGGACTATCACACCCAGCCAAGCGGGGAGGTACAAGACCGTCCAGGCGACCTGATCCGTTTGATGGGCTTGGAACACGCCCCCGATGCGTTACGCCCCACACCCGACCACGAGGCCCCTGTCAGCAGCACGCGCAACGAGGCCGACACCGGCCAGTCGCTGTTCGGCGACAGCGTGGTGGCGGTGGTGCTGTGTGGCACGTCCTATTCATTGCGCGGGAATTTTCATGGCTACTTACAGCAAGCTTTGTCCAGCGAAGTCTTGAACACGGCCAAGGACGGCGGTGGCTTCCTCAACGCAATCACCGCCTATCTACAAGATGCGGCCTATCGGAATGCCCCACCACGCGTGTTGATTTGGGAAGTCCCAGAGCGCTTCTTGCAAGTACCGCTGGAAAGCGAGCCGCACTGGCTAGCAGCTGTGGGGCTGCAACGCTAAGAAACCTCTGATTAAGTTCTCTCTGAGCTGCGTTGCTGTTCAAGCGCAATAATCGCACGACGCAGGGCGTAGCTTTGACTACGATGCCAAAGAGCGCAACGCCGCGCGGGCGCGATGGGTACAACCCTACGGCGACTGACTCAGCGCAACAGGTCTTCTTGTTGACGGCAGACTTTCAGGTCACGCAAGGTGAATGCACTGTTCACACCGGGGAATAGCCGCACCTTGCTAAAGCCGCCAGACTTGGCTGGAAGCGGGGTCTTGAATGCATGAAGCGCAGCATCGCCTGCCAAGGTAAACTCGAATTTTCGACTGTTTGCGCCCTCACCCGCTTCCATGCGCATGGATTTCGCCCCAGTATTAGCAAGGCTCAGACTGATGTAATCAAGCTGTTGCAGCGGTTGGTCGAAGACCAGATCGACGTAGTCCTGCTCGGTGGTCGCTGCCACCTCCAACGACGCGGCGGCTTGCTTAAGCAAACCGCCGCTGGCTAGACTCAGCTTCGCGGCAGCGGGTCTGCAATCTTTTTCCACCCAAGCTGCGGCACGTAACAGCCACTCGGTGTTGTCGCTGACATAACGTGCGTCACGGTAACGGTAGTCCGGCGGTGCGCGCATATCACGCTCCGGCATCTCCCATATCATCAACTTGGGACGCTGGGTCTGAAAAGCATCGTCACGCAGATAAGATTCCATCCCCACCCAAGAACCCCGATCAGCACCGACCGCCACGTCCAACACATCGCGCTGCAAGGTGTAACGCATCGCATCGGCAAAGCCTGTCCATTTCATCGAGTAACTGCTGCCCAGCAAGGTGACTTGCGGATCATCCGCCGCGCCCAACAAGGCCGCACTGGATTGCTTGCTACGCGTAACGTAGAACATACGTGTGAGTTCGGGTGAATAAGCGGGCGCTCCGGCGGGCAGTTGCTCGACCAGATCGCGCGACTGCGTCCTAACTTTGCGTTTCGCCCAAGTCATCTCGTATGCGCTTACCGGCGTGGCCGCCAAAGCCTGTTGCAACGCAGCATAATGCGGCAACTCATCGCGCAGCGTTTCGGCCGCCAGCATCGCACCCGCAGGTGCCCAATGCGTGTCTAGCCGGAAGTACAAGGGCTCTTCGGGATTCTTTGCCGCCGCAGCGAGGAAGGCCGTATTGAGATCCAAGACTGCAACATCCTGATCGCGCAGCGCCTTGCTCATACGTTGATAGTTGCCGGACAGATATGACGTGAGTTTGATCTGATCGGGGAGATGTTCGGCATAAATTCGAGCCTTCAAAGGCACCATAGTGAAGGCCATGGTCACACCATTGCGCGCCAGCACACGATTGAATTTAGCCACTAAGGCGATGCTCTGCTCGGTCGTGTGCAAATCTGCTGCCTCACTCAGTTCGTAGCGATAAAACAACCAATCATCCTTGCCCGCTATGCCGGGTGCGCTATCCGCAGCCCATACGGGAGTGGTTCCCAACACCGCTCCCCAAGCCAACCATTGCAGCGATCTGACTAAACGACTTTTGACACGACGCATCTTTACTCTCCTCTTGCTATCAATTGCGCAGAACGCGCTTATTTACCGGTGTAACGCTCGACTTTGTTCTGTACCACTTGCGCCCGCACCCCATCATGCGGAGCCGGTAGCAGTAGGATGCTGTAAGTGCCGCCCGGCGCCATATCCAGAGACAGGCTAGCGAGGCTGCGCGACTCCTGGAAAGCCGCCAGCATAATTTTCACCGGATTCACCGAGATGGTACGCATCGCTCCCGGCGCCAATCCGCTGAACACACTGACCTTGCCGTCCGCGCTGCGGATATCCAACGCAGCGAATCGCGGTGCGAGCGGATAGACCGCCAACACCGCCTTGAGCTTGTTCGCGTTGGCATGATCTTCGAACAGCTGGGGTGGCACTTTGCCATCCTCCGAAGTGAATGCGACAGTCATAGCGCGACCGGCGATGACATCCAGCGTCGCGCTATATTTGGCTTCACGATGCCCCGCTGCGAATAAAGTGATGGCATGTTTGCCCGCCGGTATCACCATATAGTCACTGGGCACACCTCGCTCCAAACGTGAGCCACGCGGCTTGCCATCGACCTGCACAGTTAAGGCTTGGTTCGCTGCCACCGCCATCACTCGTACATATGCCGAATCCGCCGGTGGTTCCGGGTCGTACAGCAAACTTTCCGCGTATGCGGAACCCAACAACCAGCAAGACAACATTCCTGCCGCAAAACTTTTTATCATCGTCATCCCCTTAACTGTAATAAATTTTTGTGATTATTGTGTTGCAGCTGCGTAGCGCATGAACCAGTGATGCACACCCGGCGCTAATTTGCCGAGTTCTACACCCGCACGCCATACATCGCGGCGTACCACCACAGGCGTGACCTGCTCGCTATCATCCGGCAGCAACTGTAAACGCCCCTCCAGACGTGGCAGATTGACCAATACCGTGACGGCGTGCTGCAATGGCTGCGTGCCCTCGACGCTCACCGTCAACAGGGCTGGTGTAACGGAATTGTCTACACTGACGCGCACCCGCTCGCGTTCTTGCCACCAGTCCGCGACCTCTATGCCACTGGCGACCCACATGGTTTTTTCGTGCAGCCGCATCTCTGCGGTAAACTGCGCCCATTGCTTATCTTCCATCATGCTGCCGCCCGGGATACGCAACACATTGAGTCCGCCCATACGCTCCGCAGCCGTGAATTCGGCTAAAAAATCTTTGAAGTCCTGCCCCTCGCCCAACACATCATCCGGGCCATTCTGAGTACGCGGCAAGATCAACAGACCCGCCTCATCTACAGCATGACTGGGCAAACGCGATTCAGACGCACCCGGATCGCCGATCAGATAGCGGAAGCCTTGTACTTGCAGCACGTGCAGGGTGTTGGAGTCATAGCTTTCCATGGGCGCATGAAAGCCACGATGACCAGCACTGAAACCCGCTGCATCCATCTGAGCCATCATCTGTAACACACGCTTTTGCTGCGCGGCCAAGCGTTCACCGCTGAAGCCATCGAAGCTATCTCCCATGCTTGCGACCTCATGCCCGCGCCCCTGCAAACCTTGCAACGGTTTCTGGGCATCGGCTAACTGCTGCGTTAACACGTAGTAACTGACATGGCCGGACAGACTCTCGGCCAATTCTGCATAGCGCTGTTCGCTATCGTCCCATTGGTTAGCCTCATCCAGCGCCATGACCATTGCGCTGCGATACTGTGCCGGCCAAGTCCCCAAATATGCAGCAGGTCGTCTCGCTAACCAAGTGAGCGCATCTAGCGCGATAGCATTCATAGCGACCGGATCCGCTGCCAACCAAGTACGCTCGGGATAACCCAATACCACGACTCGCGAGGATAGATCATTGGCTTGTCTACGTTCGTTGTAACTGATGACACTGTTCGCTTTGCCGGCGTGCACACTGCGTGACCAATCCATGATGGACGCGGCAGAATTTACCCCTGCCAAACGCAGTGGATACCATCCGGCAGCGCGTGGTGTCCAGACACGCAGCCCCGCTGCAAGGTGATGAGTAACGGGACTATCACCGTAGGGAATGAGATAGACATCGTCCTGATCGTCACTGGTATCTCCTACTACGCCGGTGTTCAGACTATCCGCCATGAAATCGAAGCCCGTCCACTCGCCCAAGGCACCCCGTACTCCGCTCAACCATGTCGTCAATATCGAGCCTCCGCGCTTGCGATACTCCGCCAGTGCTTCTCGTTCTTCTGCATTCAGTGCGACCGCAGAGGGTAGCAGCAACACGCCAACAGGACGATGGTAACGCAACACATCAATGTCTTTAACAACCTCATATGCTATCGCATGACGCGCCATGAATTCCTGCCAGACCGACAGATTTTGCTGGTAATCCACACCTAATACAGCAAAGTGCGCGAACGTGGTTGGAGAAGCGTAGAGCGTCACTTTTAATGCGGGTGTGGCCTGTACCTGACTTAAGGATTGTCGCTCAGCGTGGCTATTGCGCAGGCTAAGTTGCGCTAACTCAGTGCCCGCCACCCAGTCTGTAGCGCGCGATGGCGGCACCGCAATGTCCTGAGCATGCATGGACTTGAAGATGCCGGGCGGCAGAATAGATCCTGCGGGGAGGCTACCGTCTTGAGCACTCTCAAACAGCCAATCGCGTTGCCCCTCAGCTGCTGAAATTTCTGTCGCCCCAAGTGCGACTTGCTCATCGCCTTCCTTACGTTGCACACGGGCCGCTGGCACGCTAAGCAAGATAGGCATGGCAGTGGATTGCACGGAGGGTGCAGCTGATGGCGCGGCGGCCTTAGTTTGAGTAAGCAAGGTACAGGCTGGCAATAGGGACAGACTCAACACTAGTAGCAGATAGGGGGCTAACTTTTTTACGACTTTGGGTGAATCTGGCATGGTATTCCTTGCATTCATAGACATAGCTGCATACTTCCCATCGCTCACCAACCGGGCGGCAACCACGTGTAGCCAGCATTAATAATGTTAATTATGAGGGATTATTTAGGTTTAACTAACAATAGCATGCAATTGTTGCGTGTTAGAATTGATACGCA
>JAVHRA010000155.1:0-11294 GCA_036171395.1 Gallionella sp.
AGTTTATGTCGTCGATTGCCACCCTCGTCAGTCAGTTAATTCGCCCTGAGATACTCGCTTTGCATGCCTATCATGTGCCGGTGAGCGCAGGTTTGGTCAAGTTGGATGCGATGGAGAATCCTTATCTCGTCCCGCCGACCTTGCGCGCAGAGATCGCAGCTTTGGTGGGCGATGCGGCGATCAACCGCTATCCCGATCCGAATCCACAGCTACTCAAACAAAAAATCCGCGCGCTGTTGCAACTCAAGCCCGGCATGGAAGTATTGTTGGGCAATGGTTCGGATGAGTTGATTCAGTTGCTGGCGATGGCGGTGCATAAACCGGGCGCGACATTGCTGAGCGTCGAGCCGTCTTTCGTGATGTACAAGATGATTGCGACCTTCCTCGGTATGCGTTACACCGGCGTGCCGCTGGCGCAAGATTTTTCTTTGGATAGGCAGGCCATGCTGGCCGCTATCGAGCGCGATCAGCCCGCCTTGATCTTCTTGGCTTATCCGAACAATCCGACTGGCAATGCCTTCTCGGCAGCGGACATCAGGCAGATCATCGCCGCTGCGCCGGGCTTGGTGGTGGTGGATGAAGCTTATTACGCATTCGCGGCAGATAGCTTCGTGCCCCATCTGGCTGAGTATGAGAATCTGTTGGTGATGCGCACTTTTTCCAAGCTGGGTATGGCTGGTTTGCGCCTAGGCTTCTTGGTCGGGAGCGCGCTGTGGCTCAATGAGCTGGAAAAGTTGCGCTTGCCGTATAATGTCGGTGTTTTGCCGCAGTTGGTCGCGGAAAAACTGTTGGATAATCACGCTGTGTTGTTAGCGCAGGCTGAGCAGATTAAGCAGGATCGTAGCCGTTTGTGGGCGCAGTTGTCAGCTATAAGCGGTGTGCAGGTGTATCCCAGTTCCGCGAACTTTTTGTTGCTGCGCGTAGCGCGCGCCAAGGAGATATTTGAGGGCTTAAAACAGCGCGGTGTACTGATCAAAAATCTGCACGGTAGTCATACGATGTTGCAAGATTGTTTGCGCGTTACCGTGGGCACGCCGGAAGAAAACGAAGCATTCCTAAAGGCATTCAAGGAGTGCCTTCAAGATGCGAGTTTTGGTGCGGAAAAATAAACTTTTTCACGCGGAGACGCGGAGGGCGCCGGGAATTCAAAACGATGGTGGTGCGGAGGTTTTTACTCCGCGTCCCCCGCATCTCCGCGTGAGGTGATTTTGCTGATGCTGTAGCGAAAACGACGATTAACACAGACTTAAAAAATCCTTCATAACTCGCATAAGGCGATGAACATGCGTAGCACTAGCGTCACACGTAACACCTTAGAGACTCAGATCAGTGTGGAGCTGAATCTGGATGGCACAGGCAAGGCCAAGTTTGATACCGGCCTGTCCTTTCTCGATCATATGCTCGATCAGATCGCGCGCCACGGCCTGTTGGATATCAGCATCATCGCCAAGGGCGATTTGCATATTGACGCACATCACACCGTGGAAGACATCGGCATCACGCTGGGGCAGGCATTCAATCAGGCGGTGGGCGACAAGAAAGGCTTGCGCCGTTACGGTCACGCCTATGTGCCACTGGATGAAGCATTGTCGCGTGTGGTGCTTGATCTTTCCGGTCGTCCGGGCTTGGTGTTCAATTGTGAATTCGTGCGCGGCAACATCGGTCAATTCGATGTTGATTTGTTCCATGAATTCTTCCAAGGTTTCGTCAATCACGCGCTGGTGACTTTGCATATCGATAATCTCGCAGGTAGCAATGCCCATCATCAGGCTGAGACGATCTTCAAAGCCTTCGGTCGCGCTTTGCGTATGGCATTGGAGCACGATGCGCGTATGGCGGGCATGATGCCCTCAACTAAAGGCAGTCTGTAAATCAAGATGGTCGATGTAGCGATAGTTGATTACGGTATGGGCAATTTGCGTTCGGTTGAACAGGCCGTGCGCAAGGTTGCACCTGCTGCCGAAGTGGTGGTGACAGACGATGCCAAGGTTATTGCCGCAGCCAAGCGCGTGGTGTTTCCCGGTCAAGGTGCGATGCCGGACTGTATGCGCGAGTTGGATGCGCGCGGTCTGCGCGCAGCGGTGTTGCAAGCCGCACGCGATAAACCTTTCCTCGGTATCTGTATCGGTTTGCAGATGTTGTTCGAGCATAGTGCGGAAGGCGATGTCGCGGGCTTGGGCTTGTTGCGCGGGAAGGTGACGCGCTTCGCGCATGGCTTGCAGGATGTGCAGGGCAATCGCCTGAAAGTGCCGCATATGGGCTGGAATCAAGTGCATCACGCGATGCCTGCACATGCTTTATGGCAGGGCATAGATCAAGACGCGCGTTTTTACTATGTGCACAGCTACTATGTGCAGCCAGTGGATGCGAGTGTCATCCAAGCAACCAGCGATTATCCGCAGCCTTTTGTCTGCGCCGTGGCGCAAGGTAATTTATTCGCGGTGCAATTTCATCCCGAAAAGAGCCATGTAGCGGGCTTGCAGTTGCTGCAAAATTTTACCCAGTGGAACCCTTAACTCATTAACGTATTGCTATGCTAATTATTCCTGCGATTGATCTGAAAGACGGTAACTGTGTGCGCCTCAAGCAAGGCGAGATGGAGGGGGCGACGGTGTTCTCCGATGACCCCGCCGCAATGGCGCGACATTGGGTGACCCAAGGCGCGCGCCGTATGCATCTGGTCGATCTGAATGGTGCATTCGCCGGTAAACCTAAAAACGAAGCGGCGGTGCGTAGCATCATCGCAGAGATCGGCATGGAAGTGCCGGTGCAGTTGGGCGGCGGCATCCGCGATCTCGCCACTATAGAGCGCTACCTTGATCTGGGCGTGACCTACATCATCATCGGCACGGCTGCGGTCAAGGTGCCGGGCTTCTTGCATGAAGCTTGCGATGCCTTCCCCGGCCATATCATGGTGGGTCTGGATGCCAAGGGCGGCAAGGTGGCGGTGGATGGCTGGTCCAAGCTGACCGGTCATGATGTGGGCGATCTAGCCAAGCGTTTCGAAGACTATGGCGTGGAAGCCATCATCTATACCGACATCGGCCGCGACGGCATGATGAGCGGCGTGAATATCCCTGCCACGGTCGAGTTGGCCAGTCCCTTGCGCGTGCCCGTCATCGCCAGTGGTGGTATCACCAACCTGGATGATGTGCGCGCTTTGGCGGCGGTATACAAAGAAGGCATCACGGGTGCAATCACCGGACGTGCGATCTATGAAGGCTCATTGGATTTGCGTGCGGCGCAATTGTTGGCCGATGAATTGACGCCGATCAAACTTTCCACATCGAGCAAGTAACGATGCTCGCCAAACGTATCATTCCTTGCTTGGATGTCACTGCGGGCCGCGTCGTCAAAGGCGTGAGCTTTGTCGCGTTACGCGACGCGGGCGATCCGGTCGAAATTGCCAAACGTTACGACGATCAAGGGGCGGATGAGCTGACTTTTCTGGATATCACTGCCAGCTCCGACGACAGAGGCATCATCTTCCGCATCATCGAACAAGTGGCCTCACAGGTGTTCATTCCGCTTACCGTTGGTGGTGGCGTGCGCGAGGTGCAGGACGTGCGCAATCTGCTCAATGCCGGGGCGGACAAGGTCAGCATGAACACCGCTGCGGTGGTGAATCCGCAATTGGTGGCCGATGCTGCGGCACGTTATGGCTCACAGTGTATCGTGGTGGCGATCGATGCCAAGCAGGTCGCAGCGGGGCGCTGGGAGGTATTCACGCACGGCGGACGCAAGGCCACTGGTCTGGATGTGGTGGAGTGGGCGAGCAATATGCAGCGCTTGGGGGCTGGGGAAATTTTACTCACCAGCATGGACAGAGACGGACAGAAAAATGGTTTTGATTTGGCGCTGACCCAAGCCGTTACCTCGGCCTTGGAGATACCTGTGATCGCCAGCGGTGGCGTGGGTAATCTGCAACATCTGGCGGATGGCGTGAAGCAGGGCGGCGCGGATGCGGTGCTGGCGGCGAGTATTTTCCACTTTGGTGAATACACTGTGCAGCAAGCCAAGCGTTATATGGCCGAACAAGGAATAGAAGTCAGACTATGAGCGAAGTGTGGTTAAACAAAATCAATTGGTCGGATGATGGGCTGGTGCCAGCCATCGCGCAGGATGCGCTCACCGGGCGGGTGTTGATGGTGGCGTGGATGAATCGCGAGGCGCTAAAGCGGACTTGGCAAAAGCAACAAGCCGTTTATTGGTCACGCTCGCGCAAGAAGTTGTGGCACAAGGGCGAAGAGTCCGGCCACTTCCAGATCGTCAAAGAGATACGCATGGATTGCGATGCTGATGTGATCTTGTTGCAAATCGAACAGCAAGGCGGTATCGCTTGCCACACCGGGCGTGAGAGTTGTTTCTTCAGCAAACTTGAGAACGGCAAATGGGTCGAGGTGGATGCGGTGTTGAAGTCGCCCGATGAGATCTACAAAAAATGAGTGACGTAGCTATGGCATCTGAGATTCTGCAACGATTGACAGAGACGTTAGAGGCGCGCAAGCAAGCTGCGCCCGACACCTCTTATGTGGCCAAGTTGTTCTGCAAGGGTGAGGATGCCATCCTGAAGAAAGTCGGTGAGGAAGCCACCGAAGTGGTGTTGGCTAGTAAGTCGGGTGATAAAACGCATCTAGTGTATGAGACCGCCGATCTGTGGTTCCATACCATGGTGTTGCTGGCGCATCATGGCTTGAGTGCGCAAGATGTATTGAACGAATTGGCGCGCCGTGAGGGGTTGTCCGGCATAGTCGAGAAGAATAGCCGCCCCAAGGAGTGATGATGAGCGACTGTCTGTTCTGCAAGATCGCGCGCGGTGAGATACCTAGCCGCAAGGTGTACGAGGATGACGAGGTGTACGCCTTTCATGATATTCATCCGGTCGCTCCGGTGCACTTTATGTTGATACCCAAGTTGCATCTGGACTCGCTCGCACACGCCGAACCGCAGCATGCCGTGCTGTTGGGCAAGATGATGACCTTGGCCCCGCGTCTGGCGTTGGAGCAGGGCTTGAGTAATGGCTTCCGCACCGTCATCAATACGGGTAAAGGTGGCGGACAGGAAGTGTTCCATCTGCATATACATATCATCGGCGGCGGCAATATCCCGCCTATGGTGAAGAGAGATTAGTTGTAGGATATTTTTAGGGAGAACGGCATGGGTTCATTTAGTATTTGGCATTGGTTGATCGTATTGTTGGTCGTGGTCATGATCTTTGGCACCAAGAAGTTGCGCAATCTCGGCAGCGATTTGGGGGGCGCGGTGAAGGGCTTCAAGGAAGGCATGAAGACCGATGATGAGGCTGCTAAGCAGCTCAAAGAAGGTGGCCAGACCATAGAAGGCGAAGTCAAAGACAAGACCAACCATCAAGCCTGAGCAGCATTCTAATTCGCACTCGATATGTTCGAACTTGGTTTTTCCGAACTGGTAGTGATACTGGTCGTAGCCCTGGTGGTCATCGGACCAGAACGCTTGCCGAAAGTGGCCCGCACCATGGGGCTGCTGTGGGGGCGTGCGCAACGCTATGTGAACGGTGTCAAAGCCGATATCGAACGTGACATGGCGATAACGGAGTTACGCGAGATGAAGGCCAAGATACAGGCCGAGGCCGAGGCCGCCCAAAACGCCGTCAAGCAACTCGATCAAACGCTGGATCAGCAGGCACGCAAGATTAACGCGGCTGTCGCACAGCCCCTGCAAGAAATCAAACAGCAGGCGCAATTGCCACTCGAGCCGAGTGCAGTGCCCCCAGCTGTTTCCGGCCCCCCGCACACACCATCCTGATGAGCACCACTGAAAGTTTTATCGCTCATCTGATCGAGCTGCGCACCCGTTTGATGCACGCGCTGATTGCATTGCTGGTGGTGTTCCTCGCGCTCTTCCCTTGGGCCGCCAATCTTTACACTTGGCTGGCTCAGCCCTTATTAGCGAAGTTGCCCAAAGGTGCGCAGATGATCGCTACCGATGTCACCACGCCGTTCTTTGTGCCACTCAAAGTGGCGATGATGGCCGCTTTTTTGATTGCACTTCCGTACATCCTCTACCAAGTTTGGCGCTTCGTCGCACCGGGTTTGTACGCGCACGAAAAGCGCATGATCTGGCCACTCATCATGGCGAGTACGCTGTTGTTCTTTTGCGGCATGGCCTTCGCCTACTTCATCGTATTTCCCGTGGTGTTTGGTTTCATCACCGCCAGTGCGCCGCAAGGGGTGGCGGTGATGACCGACATCGATAAATATCTGAGCTTCGTGCTCGGCATGTTTATGGCGTTCGGCATCACCTTCCAAGTGCCGGTGGCGGTGGTGGTGCTGGTGCGCATGGGCTTGGTCACGGTAGAGAAGTTACGCGATATACGCCGCTATGTGATTGTTGGCGCGTTCGTGGTGGGGGCGATATTCACCCCGCCGGATGTGGTATCGCAATTTATGTTGGCGATGCCGCTGTGGTTGTTGTACGAGGCGGGTATCGTGGTGGCGAATTGGACGGGTGGCAAAAAGCTTAGGTCTGAGGGTTGAGTTTTAACTGGAATAACGCTTAGCAAAAACAGCCGCTTTGATGTGGCTGTTTCGTTTGGTGCACCCAGATTATTTCTTGCTTTGTGGTCGCTTTGCGATCTTCACTTGTAGTGTCTGTTTCTTGTTGTTATGCACGATCTCCACAGCAACGACCTTGGCGGGCGGGATGTTGGCGACAGTCTCCAACATGCTGGACCAATCAGAGATAGCACGACCATCTATGGCGAGCAGAATGTCGCCAGTTTTGATGCCCGCTTGCTCGGCAGGGCTGCCGTGGATGATTTCAGTCACCAGCACGCCGTTGGTTTCGCCCAGCTTGAACGAGTCGATCAGTTCTGGAGTGAGTTCCTGTACGCCTGCGCCTATCCAGCCGCGTGTCACCGAGCCGTGCTGAATGATCTGCTCCATGGTCTTCTTGGCAGTACTCACGGGGATGGCAAAGCCTATGCCCAATGAGCCGCCATTGGGCGAGTAGATGGCGCTATTGATGCCGATCAGATTGCCGTTGGCATCGACTAGTGCGCCACCCGAGTTGCCGGGGTTGATGGCTGCGTCGGTCTGGATGAAGTTCTCAAAGGTGTTCAGCCCGAGATGGTCGCGCTTCAGGGCGCTAACGATGCCCATGGTGACCGTCTCACCCACCCCGAACGGATTGCCGATCGCGAGCACGATGTCACCGATGTGCGCTTGATCGGCTTGGGCGAAAGTAATGGCAGGCAGTGGCGTGGGTAAATCAATTTTGATGACAGCAAGATCGGTTTCGGGATCAGAGCCGATGACATGTGCGCTGGATTTCCTGCCGTCTGCCAAGGCCACTTCGATTTGGTCGGCTGCCTCCACCACATGATGATTGGTCAGGATATAACCATCAGGACTGACGATTACGCCCGAACCCAAGCTGGAGCTGGTCTGGGGTTCGTCGGGCTGATCCTCGAAGAAAAATTTGAATCTAGGATCGTCGCGGAAAGGATTTGCGGGTGTTCTAACTTCGGTGCTGGTGAAGATATTCACCACCGCAGGCATGGCCTTCTTGGCGGCACCGCTTAGACTCATCGTGGCGGGGAGAGGTGCGACAGTCTCGGGCGCGCTCTCATAGAAAGTCACGACACCATTGCGTGCGGCATGGGGCAGCAACTCCGGCTTAAGGGTGTGAATGATGAACAGTAACGCTAATGCTATGGTTACGGTCTGAGTGAACAAAAGCCAATGTTTACGCATGATATGATGGATTGAACGAATCAAAAGGGATGTATATGCGGCTATCCGAACTGCTCGATTATAACGCAAGCTTGTTGCAAATCAGCCTGTACAAAGACTACAGCCCCAACGGATTACAGGTTGAGGGTAAAGCGCAGGTGCAACGTATCGCCACTGCGGTGACTGCTTCGCAGGCGGTGATTGATGCGGCACTGGCCTGGGGCGCCGATGCACTGTTGGTACACCATGGCTATTTCTGGCGTAATGAAGAGGCGCCGATTGTGGGCATTAAAAAACGCCGCATTGCCAAACTGCTTGCTCACGATGTCAGCTTGCTCGGCTATCATCTTCCTCTGGATGCGCATGAGACGCTGGGCAACAATGCCCGTCTTGGGGAGATATTGGGATTGACGTTACGCAGTCGCAACGGAGCGCAAAAATTACTCAATCTTGGCGAATTGCCTCAAGCCAAGCATCTGGACGATTTGGCTAAATGGGTGGAGCAACGCTTGCAGCGTATGCCGCAGATCATCGCAGGGGATGGCCGCGAAATACGCAATGTGGCTTGGTGTAGCGGTGGGGCGCAAGGATATTTCGAGCAAGCCATCGCACTAGGGGCGGATGCCTATGTCACGGGTGAGGTATCAGAGCAGTGTTTTCATCTGGCACAAGAAAGTGGTGTTGCGTTCATCGCGGCAGGACACCACGCCACTGAGCGTTATGGCATACAGGCACTGGGTGCGCACCTCGCGCAACGTTTTCAGTTGCAACACCACTTTTTCGATCAAGATAATCCAGTCTAAGCTTTGGGTTTACCGCGCAATTGCTCCAACGAGATCGTCATGGCGCGAGGTGCGGCGCGCAACGCAGCATTGGCCAGAATGATGCGGTCGTTGTGGGGCAAAATAAGTCTTTCTAAAACAGCCTCGATCTCCTTTAGCAAAGCTTCCGGTTTTTGTGTGTAGCGCAGCAGAAAAGACTTACTGCGCGGGTAGAGTTTGGTCCATTGCCATGCCAAAAAGCTCTCATTGTTTTGGTAACCATCTTTACTCAGTGCTTCGCGCAATGCCACCACAGCGGGGAGTGCAAGATGCTCAGGGGTGGGTTTGCCGTTCCACATCAAGCCGAAATAGATTTGCATTCCCTTGCCCAGATTTTGCTGCTCCATCATCGGACGAATATAGACTGGCTGATCCGTATCCAGCGAACAATTAAAACCCACTAAATTGTCCAAGGAATTGCGGTCTTCGGTGGCTGAAATATACCAAGCTAATTGGTGCTGTTTGATCAAAGCGGACACATGACCCGTCAAGTCCGACCAAAAATCACTATTGATGCGTTCCCGTATTTGGTCAGTTTGTTCAGCGACAGAGAGTGCCAAAGGTAGATTCTCTATTTTGGAAAAAAAATCCAAGACGGCTTGCTCTTCTTTCATGGTAAATCCTTGGTGTAAATAATATGAATATAAGTAAACTCTGTATCTATATGTCGAGAATGACTTTTTTAAAGGTAAACTGAACTAATTGGGTATCAAGTGTTGACTTTGCTTTTTAGACTAGACATTATTCGGGCTGTGTCGCAATGCCTAACTTTACTGTAGATAGGTGAAATTAAGAAAAAATATTGCGCGGCACGCCGATGTAAAAATAATCCGTTTTACTTTTCATGTCACGTCAATTGCCAATTTTGACGTGGGTTAAATTGTTTGTTGGGGGAGCCACTAACGATGCACCGCTTTATTCGTTTTTCAATCTTGTTGATGGGTTTATTCGCTGCAAGCAGCAGTTATTCAGCTGATGCCGCACTTGAACCATTGACTACTGCCGATGATCTGGGTCCAGCAATCGAACAGCCCATCGAATTCCCTCACAATCGCCATGCAGGTTTGCGCAACCCTAATGATCCTAGCAATAGCGATCCGCTTAAGGGTGGCATGGAGATCAACTGTATGTATTGTCATACCTACGCACGGCGTGGCGCGGTTGCCGGCATCCCGCCACTGCAAAAGTGTATAGGTTGCCATCAGAATATCGAGTCTGTGCGTGAAACCCCGCGTATCAAGAAGTTGTTTGAATATTGGGAAGCCAAGAAGCCCGTGCCATGGAAGAAAGTCCATGATCTGCCAGATTTTGTGCGTTTCAATCATGAACGACATATCAAGCGTTTTGTGTTCCAGCAAAATCGTCCAGTACAGGAAGTTTGCGGAGCATGTCACGGCGATGTTAAGACCATGACTGTTGCGCGCCGCCAAAAATCTTTGGCGATGGGCTGGTGTGTAAGTTGCCATGAGAAGGATCATGTGGTCGCTGCCACGGGCGGTATGCCGGTAGGTTCGCAAGCATATTGGTATGGCTTCAAGAAGCCGGCGCTGAATGGCGCTGGGGTAGCGGTTGCCAAGGGGCCGAACGACTGTTCGTCCTGCCATTACTAATTTGATGCGTGCGCATTTACAGAATTTTTCAGTGAGGTTGTGATGATAGACAACAATTTTGATCGACGTGATTTTCTTAAAGTGTTGGGCTGGGGTGGTGCTGCGGTGGCATTGTCCGGTTGCGGTAATACTTCAGTAGAAGATGGCAAAGAAACAGTGGTTTCGTATGTTGAGGCGGCAGAGTATGTCGCTCCTGGCATCTCGGTGTATTTCAATTCAACCTGTGCGCAATGTGAGGCGGGTTGCAGTATCAGTGGCCGTGTGCGTGAAGGTCGTGTGTTGAAGTTGGAAGGCAATCCTGACTCCGTGATCAATCGCGGCAAGATGTGTGGCCTAGGTCAAGCGGGTGTGCAGCATCACTACAATCCTGATCGTGTGCGTGAGCCATTGTTGCGTAGCGGCGATAAGGGGGAGGCAATCACTTGGGATAAAGCCTATGCATTGATCGCTGAAAAGCTCAATGGCGTAAGTGGTGATCAGATCGATTTCCTGACCGGTACCATCAGCGGTCATACCAAGGTGTTGCTGGGTAATTATCTAGAAAGTCTGTCCAGTAAGAATCACTTTGTATACGAGGCGGTTTCTCCTGCGGTGCAGCGTGCTGCAAACATGAAATCGTATGGCATGGAAATGCCGCGCTTTAGCATCAATAAGGCTAAAGTCGTTCTGTCTTTTGGCGCGGATTTCTTGGGTGCTTGGGTGTCTCCGGTGCACTTTTCTCAGCAGTACGCAGAATTCCGCAAGGGCGTAGAGGGTAAGCGTGGTGTGCTGGTGCAAGTCGAGTCCAAGATGACTTTGACTGGCGCGAATGCGGATCGTTGGTTGGTGGTGCGTCCGGGTACGGAAGGTATTTTGGCTATGGGTATCATCAATGCGCTTGGCGTGGCGGGTTTGTCCATGCCGGCCAACGTGGTGGAAGCGGCTAAGCCTTATGACAAAGAGCGCGTCAGCAAAGATACGGGTGTCACCACTGAGAGCATCGTCAAACTGGCGGCTATCCTGAAAGAGCGCACGCCTAGTCTGGTGCTGTTGGGTAGTGCTGCAGAAGGCTATGCGCACGGTTCACAAAATGCGGCAGCGATCAATCTGTTGAATCAAGTTCTGGGCAACGTCGGTAAGACACTGGAAGCTTCCGCTGCTGTGCCGTTCCC
>JAVHRA010000156.1:0-11280 GCA_036171395.1 Gallionella sp.
GCGCACGCGGCACCGAGTTCAGAAAATGGGCGAACACCCATCTCAAGCAATACCTCATCAAAGGTTTTGTGATGGATGACGAACGCCTCAAGAACCCCAATGGCCGTGCGGACTACTTTGATGAGTTGCTCGAACGCATCCGCGACATTCGCGCATCCGAGCTGCGTTTCTACCAAAAAGTGCGTGATCTGCTCGCCCTCTCTAGCGATTACGATGCCAGCGACAAAGCCACGCAGATGTTCTTTGCCGAAACACAAAACAAACTGCTGTATGCCGTCACCCAACAAACAGCAGCCGAACTTATTACTCAGCGCGCAGATGCCAACGCGCCGAATATGAATCTTCAGGCTTGGAAGGGTAAGGTCGTCCGCAAAGGGGACATCACCACTGCCAAGAACTATCTGACTGCCGACGAAGTAGACAGCCTTAACCGCCTCACCGTCATCTTTTTAGAGACTGCCGAGCTGCGCGTGAAAGATCGCAAAGACCTCACTCTGCCGTATTGGCGCGACAACGTTGACAAGCTGCTCACCTTTAACGACAAACCTGTGCTGACTAACGCAGGGCGTATCAGCCATGCACAAATGGAAAAGCAAGTGACCGCGCAGTACGAACAATTCGATGCGCGGCGCAAATCTGAACAGGCAATTGCGGCGGATGCGCAGGATTTGGAAGAGTTGAATGCCGTGGCTGAAGTGGTCAAGCACAAGAAGCGGGGCGGGAAATGAGTGCGCCTGCTTTGAGGTTTAAGGAGTTCACTGGTGCGTGGATAAAACGTGAAATTGGAGACGACATAGAGTTCTTGTCTGGTTATCCCTTCGATGGTGCGGACATCAAGGAAGCTTGTGACGGCATTCGCTTAATGCGCGGCGCAAATATATCGGAAGGGTTTATCAGGCATAGCGTTGACATAGACCGATTCTATTCCGGTGACATGAAGCCTCTAACGAAATATCTACTGGCCGAAAATGATTTAGTTATCGGTATGGACGGTTCAAAAGTGGGGAAAAATTCTGCATTGGTGAAACGCACAGATGTGAACTCATTGCTGGTTCAGCGGGTAGCACGACTTCGCGCAAAACCAAAGGCATCCATTGAGTTTATTTACCACCATGTAAATTCCAATAAATTTCACGCATACGTTGATAAGGTAAATACCAGTTCAGGTATTCCACACATAAGTGCTAAGCAGATCAAAGAATTCGAGGTATATTTTCCCTGCCAAGCCGAACAAACCAAAATCGCCAACTTCCTAACCGCTGTGGATGAAAAGCTCGCCCAGCTCACCCGCAAGCACGACCTGCTCACCCAATACAAAAAAGGGGTGATGCAACAGATTTTCAGCCAAGAATTGAGATTCAAGGATGACGATGGGCTGGAGTTTGCGGAGTGGAAGGAGCATGAGTTAGGTGATTTGTGCTCGACATTCAAGAGTGGACTAGGGATTACGTCAGAGAAAATTAACGAGCAAGGCGAGTACCCAGTATTCGGCGGGAATGGCCTAAGAGGATATTCCGATAGCTATACGCATGATGGTTTCTATGTGCTGATCGGACGGCAAGGTGCGCTTTGCGGAAATATTAACCGTTCAAGAGGAAAGGCTTACATTTCAGAGCACGCTATAGCTGTATGTGCCAACGAAAGTGCAGATACCCAATGGCTGGCTTACCGACTCGATTATATGAAGTTAAATCGACTGTCAGAATCATCGGCTCAACCTGGTCTATCGGTGAACAAAATCGTCAAAATTAAACTGCACGCTCCTTCAAAAGCCGAGCAAACCAAAATCGCCAACTTCCTCACTTCCATTGATGACAAGATCACTGCCACCCAAACCCAGCTCGCCGCCGTGAAGCAATACAAGCAAGGCTTGTTGCAGCAGATGTTCGTTTAACTACTTAATTTAGGTCTTATGGATAAGCACACTTTCGCACTGGAATCATACAAAAGCACCCAAGAGCTTATTAGGTTTGCAGACCAAAAAGCAGGGGCAGTTCTGGTTGTTGCAGGTTTGGAGCTCTCTGTTTTTTTAAGCTCCATTGACAAGCTAACTTTCAACGGGAACTACACTTCAGCAGTTTCAATACTCACCCTAATACTGAGTATTAGCACCGCCTTACTCTTGATAACAACTTTGTATCTTTCAGTTTTTAAGGTATTACGCCCAAGATTAGCAAATCACTACTCCGGAAATGATGCATCTTTGTTTTACTTCAATCACCTTGCCTCTATGACTGACAAAACCGGCATGTTTGATCAATTTAATCGTGTCACTGATGATGTTGTATTGAGGAATCTCACTGATCAGATCTTTGAGGTTTCAAAAATAATGAATGCCAAAACAAACGGGCTTTATTACTCCATGAATGCATCGCTACTGTCGATTGGTTCACTTTCTATCTTCATCTTGGTATCAAAATTTATCTAAAAATGGGCTTGCTATGGGACTAAAAGACGACATTAGAAATAAAGTAAAAACTATAGTTGATGGAGATTTTTCTGCGCCTGATATTTCATATGTACCAAAAATTGACGATCCAAAATTAACTTTTGGCAATACAGGCCTAAAGTTCGCGGCTACAACTTTGTTTATCGACATGCGAGGTTCCACCTCAGTTTTGAACAAGCATAACAAAACGACCGTAGCGAAGATTCACATGGCCTACTTTCATGCCATTGTGAAAATTGCCAATGCCAACAATGGTCATGTAAGAAGCTTTAATGGTGATAGTGCTTTAATATTTTTTCAAGGTACGACTAAAGATTCTATATCCAGTGCTGTCCTGGTAGCTATGCAAATAAAGTACATGCTTTCAGATGAAAATGATGGAATCAATACGATTTTAAAGAAATATTCAGAGATAAACTTTGGAATTGGGATTGATTATGACGATATCCTTTGCACTAAAGTAGGCGCCGGCGGGGAGCACAATAGGGACTTATTTTGGATAAGTAACGGTGTTAACAAATCCACTGTTATTGGCAACGAATGCAAAGCCCCAAATCATATTGGCATATCAAAATACGTATATGACAATTTGCTTGATAACGCGAAATTTATATCCAAGAAGGACTGGTTTGGTTACGACCAAAAGGTAGACATGTGGACGAGGGCTAATTTTGAATACAACGGGAATTGGGAGTATTACTACTACACTGGCTACCACTGCAAGGTAGCTTAAGTTCCCAACGAGCTCATATTCATGTCTACACAGTCCGAATACGCCTTAGAAGCCGCACTCATCACTCAGCTCAAGGGCATGGAGTACGACAGCGTGACGCTGGATGACGAAGCAGCGATGCTGGCGAACCTCAAGCAGCAGTTGCAGGTACACAACAAGGACATTCAATTCACCGCCACCGAGTTTGACCGCATCCTGAACCATCTGAACACAGGCAGCGTATTCGAGCGCGCCAAGATTCTGCGTGACAAGTTCGCCCTGAAGCGTGACAACGGCGAGACGGCCTACATCAGCTTTTTGAATTGCGATGACTGGTGCATGAATGAATTCCAAGTGACCAACCAAGTCACGATAGAAGGCAAGCGTAAGAATCGCTATGACGTGACGCTCATCATCAACGGTTTGCCCTTGGTGCAGATCGAGTTGAAACGCCGTGGAGCTGAGCTTAAGGTGGCTTTCCACCAGATCAACCGTTATCAGCATGACTCCTATGATGCTGGGTTTGGGCTGTTCCAATATGTGCAGTTGTTCATCATCAGCAACGGGGTGAACACCAAGTATTTCTCCAACAACCGCCAGCAGTCGTTCAAGCAAACTTTCTATTGGACGGATAAGGACAACAAACGCCTGTCCGACCTGCATGAGTTCAGTGCTGATTTCCTTAAGCCCTGCCACATCGCCAAGATGATGACGCATTACATGGTGCTGACAGAGGAAAAGGTCATCAAGGTGCTTCGTCCTTACCAGTTCTATGCCACAGAAGCCTTGGTGGATAGGGTGAAGAACAGCAACGACAATGCCTATATCTGGCACACCACTGGTTCAGGCAAGACACTCACCTCGTTCAAAGCCGCGCAGATCATCCAGCGGATGCCTAAGGTGCATAAGGTGGTGTTCTGTGTGGATAGAAAAGACCTGGACTATCAGACCGCCAAGGAATTTAACGGCTTCTGCAAAGGCAGCGTGGACGAGACCACCAACACGCACACGCTGGTGCAGCAACTAAACGACGACCATACTAAGCTGATCCTCACTACGATACAAAAGCTCAACAACGCCATTTGCAAAGAACATTACTTGAGCAAGGTAGCGCACCTGCAAGATAAGAAGTTCGTGTTTATCTTTGATGAATGCCATCGCAGCCAGTTTGGCGATACCCACCAGAACATCAAACAGTTCTTCAAGAACGCTCAGATGTTTGGCTTTACAGGTACACCAATCTTTGCGGATAACGCCACCGGCAGCATCGGCACACAAAAGACCACCAAGGACTTGTTCGGTGAATGTCTGCACAAGTATGTGATCGTGGATGCCATCAAGGATGAGAACGTGCTGCGCTTTGCCGTGGAGTACGTGGGCAAGTACAAGCGAGTGGACAATGCCAACGAGATCGATATTGATGTGGAAGCCATCGACACCAAGGAGCTACTGGATAGCCCTTATCGCTTGGGCAAGATTTGCGATTACATCTTGGCGTATCACGCACAAAAGACCAAATGGCCAGACTTCACTGCGATGTTCTGTGTGAGCAGCGTAGAGACACTGATCCAGTATTACGACCTGCTCAAACAGAAGCAGGTGGACTCAGCCAAGCCGCTCAAGATCGCTACTATCTTTAGCTATGCTGCCAATGAAGAAGATCCGAATGCCAACGGCCTAATCAATGGACTGATCCCAGAGGAGAATCCTTTCCCTGAAGGCAAGGTCAACCAACGCAGCCGCGACAAGTTGGAGGAGTTCATTGAAGACTACAACCAGATGTTCGGTACGAAGTATTCCACCCGCGATAGCCAGTCGTACTACAACTACTATCAGGACATCGCCAAACGAGTAAGAGCAGGTCAGGTGGATATTCTGCTGGTGGTGAATATGTTCCTTACGGGTTTTGATAGCCCGCGCCTGAACACCTTGTACGTGGATAAGAACCTCAAGCATCACGGGCTGGTGCAAGCCTTCTCGCGTACCAATCGCATCCTGAATGATAAGAAGTCACAGGGCAACATCGTCTGCTTCCGTAATCTCAAAGCTGCCACAGACGAGGCGATCACCCTGTTCTCCAACAAGGATGCCAAAGAGACGGTGCTGCTAGAGCCTTATGAGGACTATGTGAAGCAGTTCAACGATGCTGTTGAAGCACTGCTGGAACTGACCCCGACCGTTGCCAGCGTGGATGCACTGCAAGATGAAAAGGCTGAGCTAGACTTCGTAACCAAATTCCGTGCTTTGTTGCGCCTGAAGAACATCATCTCTAGCTTTGCCGAATTTAAGCCTGCTGAATTGGCAATGGATGAACAACTGTTCGAGGACTTCAAAAGCAAGTACCTCGACATCTACGACAAGGTGAAGAAGCAGACCGAAGCCGAGAAAGTGTCCGTGTTGCAAGAGGTGGACTTTGAGCTGAGCCTGATTCATCGGGATGAGATCAATGTCGCCTACATCCTCATGCTGTTGGTTGCCCTGCAGAAGCTAAAACCCGAAGAAGCTAAGAAACGCCAGAAGGCAATCATCGATTTGCTGGCTGGTGAAGTGCAGCTGCGCAGCAAACGACAACTCATCGAAGCCTTCATCCAAACCAACCTACCCAAGCTCGCACCCGAGGCGAACGTGGTCGAGGAGTTTGAATGCTTCTGGGCACAACACCGCCAGCAAGCGTTCGTGAAACTGTGTGAGGAGGAAAGCATCGTTCCTGCGCAGTTTGATAAATTGCTACAAACCTACGTCTTCGCCAACCGCCTGCCCCGTGACCAGGAGATTGTCGAATCGCTGAGTTACAAACCGAAGATTTTGGACCGCAAGACCATCCTAGAGCGAGTCGGTGAAAAAATTATCGCGTTCGTTAATACTTATGTCGAAGGAATGGGCGGGAGCGTTTAGCTAAAATCTAACTGCTAATTTCTCAATAGTGTACTCACTATATAAACAGAATTTTTGACGTAGCTGCTTAGGTATCAATGCTTGAAGGTGAAAATATTTACTCAGTAATTGGGAGGCCTAACATGCTGCACGAATTGTGTTATTCGTAAGTTGTATCTATTTTGAATGTAACTTGTATTCATTACATCACCTTGATTTCTCAAATTTTCCATATGAAATACACCCATCATCACCTACCGCTCATTCAAGTAGCCCAGAAACTAAAATGCACACCTGAAGAGTTACTTCATTTGGGCGTTGGAGGTGATATTCAAATTTTTGCACCTGTATTTGCTGAGGGTATATACGAATGGCGGGTTGAAGACTTTATTAGCGCATTTCCGACGATTGAAAGTTCCTTTACTTGGAATTTTACGGCCATTGATCGAGTGTTTTTATTCCGCAATGATCTTCTATTATTGGAAGCTCGGAAATGGGTAATTCCTGCTTGTTTTGGATGTGGGGATGTTGCAAAAAAGCTTATCAACAATGATGCGTGTTTTCTGGATGGTTTTGATCACCCTTATCCACTTTTCAACCATTCTATGCTAGCTAATCACTTCGCAGAAGAACGTTCACAATTATCTCCACTCGATGCTGCTGTTGTTTCTCTAGATATTACCAAGTATGAGAGTGGTCAAAAATCCCATGAATCTTGGACAAAAAAAGAAGTACTGGACGATGTCATCAAAAATTTAATTTCCAGAGATCCGCGTGCAGATGAATCTGAATCAAGGAAGTGGCGGGAGATGAAGGTGAGTTGCGCTGTATGGCACACAGTAAGCCCAATTCAGGACGATGCCCCCAGAACTACAATAGACGATTTATTTATCAACACAGCTCACTTCAAGCACATTAAGACTGTCTTGAGCAGGTATAAAAAATTTCAAAACGAAGATCAAAATCCGAGCGTTGATGTAAATCACTCTGCTAATGATGCTCATCCATTTCAAACTGACATAGAAAAAATAGAAATGGCTGCAATGAATGAGAATTTTAAGTCGGATCCTCAGCCCGAACAGCCCTGGTATACCCCCGCTCGTTATTTAGCACGCGAACTCGTTAAAGAGGATCCGAGCCTATTAAAAAAGCGAGCAACTCTTGCAAAAAAAGTTGCGTCCAAGCTTCAAGAGCATGGAGTCAATAAGCGTGGCAATACGAAATCACTACAACCAAGTACCGTTCTAAAAGCATTCTCAAACGTAAATTTGAGCTGAATTGCACTCAAAGTTTCAAACTTTCAAAGCAAATATATTTTTGGCTTTCCCGAAAATAATAATTAAAACAAAGTATTAGAAAAAACTTTGGTCAAATTTTCGTCCTCTTGCAAGCTTTAAATGCTTGGTCATCATCTCCCCATCGTAATGCACTGAGCTCATTACGAAATTAATCAAGGAGACCCTATGACAACACTTAATCCTAGTATCAAAATTTTACGACTCTCAGCTGTTTTGAGTCTGGTCGGCATATCTAAATCTTCAATTTGGGATCGCCTGAATCCCAAAAGTCCTCGGTATGACCCAACCTTCCCCAAGCGCGTGAAACTTGGTGGACGAGCGATAGGGTTTGTAGATGTCGAACTGCAGGCATGGCTGCAAAAGCGCATGGATGCCAGATGTTAAATTTTCGAGAAATTGAACGGTAAGTTTGTATAAACCATGCATTTATTTTTACTCAGCTCGCTCGGTATTCTTTTCGATTATAAATCGAGCGATCCTAGAAGTTTATCAAAGTAGGAATTTCGGATATATCATTTATTATATTAATAAACAATTAGTTAGTCTATTAATCAACTAAGACTAGAAAGACAGTAGGTACAAGCAATGCGCACATCAAATATAAACAATCATCAACCACCATTCGGTCATTTGAGTGACACGCAAATAATCAAGCAAATGGATGACGATGGACAGTGGACAGGTAACTACTCAGGCAGCAACCAAATCGGAATAGACGATCATGGTGCGGAAGCTGAGAATTATCTTCAACTCATCGTGTTAAACGCTATTTCACTAAGCAATAACTTAGGTAAAGATCAAACCACATCTCAAACACTTCCCAGAAGGTTTCAAGACAAGATTTATAAAGACTGGCATCTTGACTATACGGATGGATACGGCTATCGCGGGTATAACCATCAGGTGGATGTCTATTGTGATGCAATGCAGCAGGTTAGGAAAAATTTCAATCCACTTGCAGTTTATGCCAAATTTACTGAACCAACTCGTGATGAGGTAAGCGCAGAGTTTATTGAGCAAATTCGACTGCTCTCTAAATCCGAGCCCTTTAAAAGCAAGCAAAGAAATCTCAAAAATCGCAGCAAACAAAACTTCAAGGCTTCCTGCTCATACATCGAACAGCTTTTTCTAAAGTGCTCGAAACTTTTAGTTTTACGTTTAGATCTTTATTACGATGCGAAGGATGTACATGCCAAGACGGAGGTATCTGCCAGGAGTGATCTGCAACATCTATTCAACAACAGGCGTACCAATGCCTTATTTGATTCTTGGGTGGGTTACATTGCCAAAATGGAGTATGGCGAAAAGCGTGGATTACACTTTCACTTGATTATTTTCTTGGATGGAAATTGTGTTAAAAAGCATGCGTATTACGCTATGTTGATTGGCAGATACTGGGCCGAGGTTATAACAGATGGCAAAGGTTGGTATAACTACAGCAACCAAGATGCAGATGATGGCCTATACAAGTATCTCGGCATTGGCCCAATTGGCTATGCGGATACGGAAAAGCGATTCAATTTATTGCACTACGTTGTGGCCTATCTTTGTAAAAAGGATCAGTTTCTACGTGCGAAAGAAAGCGGGAAAAAACATCGCGCTTTCTCAACAGGGACTTTGCCTAGGAGGGCTTCCACTAGCAAAGCAGGTCGGCCCCGGAAGATCGCCTTAGTAGCGGGGGTTTCACTATGAAGTCATACACTTCAAAACGTGGTCAACCCCAGTCCTTTGAGACTATTGCAGATGCTAGCCAGTTTCTCGTCAAGTTAAGAGCGGAGCCAATTACTGAAGTGAGAGACCTCTTACTGTTGCAGCTATTTATTCCACATTCTCTTACGAAATTAATGGAGGTTAGGTGGCAAGACTTTAATTCCGATTCAAGGACTTGGTGCTTAAAGAAGGGAAAGGGATTCTTGAGTAATGGTAGCTTTAGTAGTGACTCAACTATTCCTCTGTCCAAATGCGCAATTGAACATTTGAATGAGATGTATAAGTATGCTGGCCGTAACGAATTTCTCTTTCCAGAGTTGCTCGGCATGACAAAGGCTAGGCGCACTGCATATATTAGTTCTTCGATTAAATCCCTGTGGATTGGCTACTTCATAGACCCTGAAGGCTTTAGAGATTTTTTTACTCATATGGCATATGAAAGTGGTCATTTCCAAACAAAATTTGCTAAGTCTGTAGTAAGCGGAAAGCCCAACAACGGTTCAGTTAGTCACCATTTTGTTGATCAGATGCTGCTTGAGTGGTGGGGAATAATCTTAACCACAACAAATCCATCAAACAGGAAATTTCACCCCATATAGTTTAGCTAGCCAAACATTCGTCGACGTTTAAAACGGCTCAGATTGTGTAAACGCAGGGTGAGCCGCCCAAGAGGATTGCCTGGGAGCCATCTCAGGCAACTTTCTTCTTCGGATTCGAGTCATGATGACCTGGAAGGGTAGTTACTACATGCTTAGATTGACCATATTTGCCCTCCTCATCAACTAAGTGATCAGCCCATATTTGCATTATGCTTTGACGCTCTTTTAAATAGGTTGTGCGTACATAAGCAGCCTCAGTCGGATTCTCAATTGAGTGGGAAAGCATTGCCTCCAACACCTCACGTCTGTGACCCATTTCACCTAGTATTGACCGGGCAAGACTTCTGAAGCCATGACCCGTCATGCGTCCTTTGTACCCTATACCCTCGATAATTTTAAGAACCGTGTTCTCGCTTATTACTCTTGTGGGGTCGTTTCGATTTGGAAATACTTGGTCGCCATTGCCAGTAATGGCTTGTAAGTTTTTAAGTATTCTGAGGGCCTGTTTTGATAAGGGGACGGTGTGCGCTTTGCGTCGACCCTGTTTTCCCTTGCGGCCTTGCTGATCCTCAGGTATCACCCATAGTGCTTTTGCAAGGTCAAAATCCTCCCACCTAGCAAATCGCACCTCGCTGGTTCGTGTGGCCGTCAACATCAGCAAGCGTAGTGCCGCCATAGCTACAACTGATGTTCGCTCCTTACTTTCATATTGCGTGATTGCGTTTAGGAAAGTAGGTAACTCATCAGGGTTAATACACGCGAAATTTAGCTCCCGAGGTCTAGCTGCTAAGGCAGTGCGAATTTCTGCTGCTGGATTGAACCGAGTCCGTCCCGTTGCAATGGCATACTTAAAGACAGCTCCAATACTTTGGCCTAGGCGGTCACGGGTTTCAAATTTTCCCTCACCCTCTAAGACTTTCAGGACTTTCAAGATTGGCATGGGCTCAATCTCGCTGATGAGCAGCTCCCCAAGCACTGGATATGCATATCGCTCCATGTTTACCAGCCATTGCTTCGCATGCCCCGCAGACCACATCGGCGACTTCAGTTCATGAAATTCACGAGACAACGCTTGAAAGCTATTCTCACTTTCAATGAGTCTTATCTGCTTCTTTGCCTTTTTGGTCTGGCTGGAGCTTGGATCTTCCCCAGTGGTAAGCAGCTTTTTGGCTGCATCACGTGCCGCACGTGCGTCAGCAAGTGATACATCTGGATAAACGCCTATGGCGAGTGTTTTCCGTTTCCCTTCGAATCGGTAATCTAGTCGCCAGTACTTTGACCCATTTGGTTGTACATAGAGGTAGAGACCACCACCATCGGTCTTTTTTTCGGGCTTTTCACTACCCTTAGCCTGCTTTACATCCATTGCTGTGAGTGCCATTTCAGCCCCTTTGACGGTATATTTTTTTGAACGATTTTGATGCTGACGGTATATTGTTATCCACCAACAAATATACCGTCAAATATACCGCCATTTTGGCTTGGATGCTATAAAAGCTCTTCGGACACTATAGGCAATAAAAAACCCGCAAGCCTTGTAGCAGTGCGGGTTGATTGTGCTTCCTTGGACTTCATAGTACTTTAAACTGGCGGAGAGGGAGGGATTCGAACCCTCGATACCTTGCGGTATGCCTGATT
>JAVHRA010000157.1:0-11256 GCA_036171395.1 Gallionella sp.
ATGACCACGCTCAATGCCATCCACGACAAGATGCACAAAGCAGCAGCTCTGGCGGGCGCGCGCATCGATGCGGTGTTCTTCTGCCCGCACACCTCGGACAGCCACTGTCATTGCCGCAAGCCCAAGCCCGGCATGTTCGAAGAGATTGCTGCGCGCTACAACGTCACGCTGGAAGGTGTACCTGCCGTGGGCGATTCACTGCGCGACCTGCAAGCCGGTGCCGCGTTGGGTACCCGCCCTTATCTGGTATTGACCGGCAAGGGCGAAAAAACCAAGGCCGCAGGCAACCTGCCTGAGGGTACGCAAGTGTTTGCCAATCTTTCCGCTGTCGTGGCGGAGCTGTTAAAGGTCTAAGGTCACTATGCTGCTTATCCGTTCGCTGCTGTTCCTGTTGCTACAGATCATCATCACCCCCATCTTCGCCACCTTGGCCCTACTCAGTTTTCCCTTCAGCCGTCTGACGCGTTATCTCATCATCTCGCAATGGGCCAAGATGATGCTGCCTATATTGCGTGTGGTGTGCGGCATACGACATGAAGTGAAAGGCATAGAGAATCTGCCCAAAGAGCCCTGCATCATCTTGTGCAAACACCAGTCGGCTTGGGAGACCTTGGCTTTGCAAAAAATTTTCCCGCCGCAGGTATGGGTGTTGAAACGCGAACTGTTCTGGATACCTTTCTTCGGTTGGGCCTTGGCGCTCACCAGCCCAATCGGCATCAAGCGTAGTGATGGTAAGGCCGCGATGAAGCAGTTGCTCAAGCAGGGCAAAGAACGTCTGGCACAAGGCTTCTGCGTGGTGATTTTTCCCGAAGGCACGCGCGTCCCTTACGGTCAGCGCGGCAAATACAAAATCGGTGGCGCGCTACTGGCTGCAAGTAGCGGCGTGCCCGTCATCCCGGTCGCCCACAACGCGGGACGACTGTGGGGCCGCAACGCTTTCAGCAAACATCCCGGCGTCATCACCATGAGCATAGGGGCGCCCATAGCGACCAAAGGCCTCAAGGCCGACGAGATCAATGCCAAGGTAGAGGCATGGATAGAGAACGAGATCCAGCAACTGGCACACTGATGTCGGCGTCCTTGCCCGCATCTACTCCATCGGGCTTACCCGCAAGGGGCATGTCCGGGGTGTCCCGGTCGCTACGCGACCACCCTCCCGCCTTACCCGCAGGGGGCATGTCCGGGGTGTCCCGGTCGCTACGCGACCACCCTCCCGCCATTGAGCGCCGCGATGCACTGTTGGCGGGACAACAGATCGCCTATACCCTGAAGCGCAGTAGCAAACGCCGCAGCATAGGCTTGCGCATCGATGCGCAAGGACTGACGGTAAGTCTACCCACCCGCGCTTCCGAACAATGGCTGCATCAGGTGCTACAAGACAAAGCGGCGTGGGTGATCGATAAGTTACTGACCTGGGAAGCGCGCAAACCACAACAGCTGATCTGGCAAGACGGGACGCAACTAGACTATCTAGGCGAGCTACTCACACTACGTGTGGCACGCGGTAGCTTTGTCGCAGCGGCGCAACGGCGTGGCGAACTGCTTTATGTATTCCTCCCACCTTCAGGTGCAGAACGTCATATCGCCCGGGACGTAAAGCATTGGTATGCGCAACAGGGGCTACAGTTGTACACCGACCGTGTCGCACATTATGCGCCGCTACTCGGCGTGCTTCCCGCGCACATCAAGCTCTCCAGCGCCAAGACTCAATGGGGATGCTGCACCAGCGACGGCACCGTGCGGCTCAATGCTCAACTCATCAAGTTGCCCCTGCGCCTCATCGATTATGTGGTGGTACATGAACTGGCGCATCTGCGCGAGATGAACCACTCGTCACGCTTTTGGCAAGTCGTCGCTTGCGCGTGTCCGGACTACCTGCGCCTGCGTGCAGAACTGAAAGCCGTTGCGCTCTAAACTCACCCGCACGTGCCGCAGCACAAAAATATCTAGATAAATTTGTTCGCCTCAATTCCGCTTCAATCAGGTATCTTATAGCCTGTCCGTGGGGTAGATCGTGCGCCGCTCGTATCGAAAGCACGCGCAGACACGGAGACGCAGTGGCTGTTCCTACCTAGCACGCAGCGGTCAAAAATGCTCTGTCCGTTGCATTAACGAGGTGACATGAACAAATCCGACATCATGCAGAACATACTGCTCGCACTAACCGCCCTGATTTTGATCGGCGTGTTGGCGTTCTTCTACGACAAGACACAGGCCGTGGATTTGCGTGAGCAAAACGAGGTGCTCAGTCTACTCAACGAATTGAAGGACATCGACAACCGCTGGGATATTGAAGCGCAACGTGCGCGTATCGATCTGGGCAGAGGCAATACGCTGAGTTTCAGTCGCGCCGAAGCAGGCGAAAAAGCCTTGCGCGACATCACCCGCGTCGCGGAACGAACCTCCAGCAATACACTGCGCAAAGGTCTCACCGAGCTGCGCAAATCCATCGAGATCAAAGCTGAACTATTCGAGCGCTTCAAGTTTGAGAACCGCCAAAACAAGAGTGCATTGAGCATCATCTTCAACGCAGCCAGCACGCTAAGCGCTCCTACCGATGGCCATAAATCGATTTTCTACGTGCAATCACAAGTGGCCAATGACTTGAGTGATCATGCCGCGCAATACTATCTGCAAGGACTCCCTACGGAACGACTCAACCTCTCCGTGGCAGTCGCTGCGTTGCGTCCCGCGCCGGAAGACTACAAAGAGTTGGCCAGCAGCATCGAGGGCGCGACGCAAGTCCTGTTCACGCACATACCAATTGAGTTGGATACCTATAACGAATTACAGACACTTACCTCGGGACCACGCCTGCTCAGCATGACGCTGGCTTTTAATAAAGAGCTGGATGACATCTTCCAAGAGAAAGAACGCTATCGCATCTACCTCATCTACTATTCGGGCGCCTTGCTGGTATTGCTCAGCTATATGGGCTTCCGTCTCAAGACCGCAAACCAGAGCTTGGAGCAGCGCGTGGTAAAACGTACCCAAGAGCTTTCCGCAGCGATGAAGCATCTGAAAGAGTCTGAAGCGCAGCTGATCCAGTCAGAAAAAATGTCATCGCTGGGACAGATGGTGGCGGGTGTGGCACATGAGATTAATACGCCACTGGCTTACGTAAAGAACAGCTTGGGGCGAGTGGCCGAGCATCTGCACGCGATACGCGATACGCTGGAACACAGCGACAAGCTACTCGATTTACTTAAAGCGGGAGATGATGCTGAAGGTCTGTCACGTGAATTCAAACTGACCGCAACACACCTCACCGAGCTCAAACAACAGCAAGTGTTGGAGGAACTCGAGACCCTTATCAAAGATGGTTTGTTCGGTACCGGCCAAGTCGCCGAAATCGTCGGCAACCTGAAGAACTTCAGCCGCCTGGACCGCAGCAAGGTGTCGAAGTTTAATCTTAATGACGGTTTGGATAGCACCTTGTTGCTGGCCAAACATCTGTTGAAGAGCATAGAAGTGGTTAAGCATTTTGGTCAGTTACCCGAGATCGTCTGCTCCCCTTCGCAACTTAACCAAGTTTTCTTAAACCTGATTACCAATGCAGCGCAAGCCTTGCCAGATGAGCGCGGCACCATCACACTGAATTCGCGCGTAGAGGGCAAAGGGGTCTTGGTGGAAGTAGTCGATAACGGCAAAGGTATCCCGGCAGAGGTATTGCCCAAGATCTTCGACCCATTCTTCACCACCAAGGACATCGGTAAAGGCACGGGATTGGGCTTGTCCATCTCGTATAAGATCATTCAACAACACGGTGGTCGCATCGCAGTAGAATCAAAAGTTGGTTTGGGCACACGCTTCACCGTGTGGCTGCCATTGACTCCCCCCGATGAAGCGGCATTAGAAGGATAAGCACTTATGGATTACCCAAAAGCCATAGGCAAATATGAAATACAAGGCGAGCTAGGCACGGGCGGTATGGGGGTCGTGCTGAAAGGCTGGGATCCCGCCATCGCGCGTGGCGTAGCGATTAAATCGATCAACAAGAAAGCGCATCGGCATGAGGAGCTAGAAGCCGTGCTGAACCGTTTCCGTCAGGAAGCCAAAGCAGTCGGCAGACTAGTTCATCCTGGCATCGTGCAGATATATGATTATCTGGAAAATGACCAAGGTGCCTACATCGTCATGGAGCTGGTCAACGGTAGGACACTCGCCCATCACATCGCAGAGGGTGAGCGCTATGACATCCATGAGGTCGGCCAGATTATCGTGCAGCTGTTGGACGGTATAGGTTATGCGCACAGTCAGAAGGTGATACATCGTGACCTTAAACCTTCCAATATCCTCATCAACAAGGACGGTCGGATCAAGATTAACGACTTCGGCATTGCTCACGTTGAGTCCTCTACGCTTACTCAAGTGGGCGACATGTTGGGCACTCCCCACTATATGTCGCCTGAGCAGTTCCTCGGCATAAACATCGACAACCTCACCGACCTATTCGCCATCGCGGTAATAGCCTACGAACTACTCACCGGCAAGCGTCCGTTCAACGGCAATATGGCGACCGTCATGCAACAAGTGATGAACGTCGACCCGCCTGCGCCGACTACACTCAATCCGCAGCTGTCGCCCCAAATCGATGCAGTACTACATAAGGCGTTGGCAAAAAAGAAAGAGCAGCGCTACCAGAGCGCACGGCAGTTTTCCGATGATTTCAGCGCAGCCATACGTGCTTCCTTACACAAAGAATCCTCTAGAGCACCCGGTCCGATCACGCAAAATAAGAGCGGGGCAGATGGCAACTCGATGCTCAATTTTGCCCGCATGCTGAATGCCGACGCCACCCCGTCCAGCGTTATACAAGGTAGTCCGCTTACCCTCACTGAAAGCCCCATCAGCCTAGACACCAGTATCCGCAAAGCGCGCATCCTGGTGGTAGATGACGACGAACGTATCCTGAGCGCGCTCAAATCGATATTCCGCCAACGCTATCATGTGTTTGTCACTACCGATGGCAACAAGGCGCTGGACTTCCTACGCCGCTATCAGATGCATGTGATCATCAGCGATCAGCGCATGCCCATCATGCTGGGCGTGGACTTGCTGCGTCAGTCGCGCGAGATCTCGCCACGCAGCGTGCGCATCCTGCTCACCGGCTATTCAGATCTCGCCTCCATTGTCGGCTCCATCAACGATGGCGAGGTGTATCGCTTTATTAATAAACCATGGGACGATCAAGCCCTGCAAACTCTGGTCTCAGAAGCCGTGACCATCGCGTTGGAACTGGCCGACACCAAGAGCGACCCAGTGGGACTGCCGGACAGAATGGAAGCCGGCATCTTGGTGATCGACAACGACGAAGAAATCTTTCGTGTTGCGCGTGAACTCATCGGTACACTTTGCCCCGTCTACTATGCTGCCGACACCGATAGCGCACTCGAACTGTTGCATCAGCATGAGGTTGCCGTGGTCTTGGCCGATGTAGAAGCGGGTGAGGCCAAGCTGACCTCTTTGCTGAAACTTCTGAAGCAGGAGAACCCGCAGATATTAGCGGTAGTAGTGACCAAGGCAGCTGATTCCGAGACCGTGATTAACCTCATCAATCAGGCACAAGTTTTTCGCATCTTGAGCCGCCCCTTGAGCGTCGGCCTGCTCAAGGGTCAATTACAAGCAGCACTACAACGCTATCTCACCTACAAACAGTCGCCTAGCCTAACCAAGATGCTGCATGTAGACCCACCTACTTTGACCCACACTTCAGGACCCAGCTCTGGCCTAATGGTCAAGCTCAAGCAACTGCGTAAAAAGTGGTTTGGCGCAGATTAGGCGGTAACGTCCTGCGGACTAGCTCAAGTTAAGTTGTTCGCCTTGAGCGGCAAACAACTCGACCAATTTGCTATATAACTCGCCGTTGTCGCGGCGGCTATGCCAGACCCCGTCTTGCCAGGCGTAATGAAAACCGCCCGACTTGGCCGCCACCCAGATCTCCTGATTGACATCGTGGCGGTTGATGATGATCTTCTGACCGTTGTCGAACTCGACTTCCAGCACATTACCGCTACGGTTGCACTCTGCATCGCCACCACAGTCGTCCACCGCAGTCTCGATACGCGCCAAGGCCGCATCGGCAAGTTGGTTGAATTCACTCTCAGTCATCTATAATCCGCCTCTTTACAATTCATGGGTGCAACTATGCAGTCACGTCTGTGCATTATCGTGGTATTAGCTTTGCTCTCGCAAGGCTGTGGCAGAAAAGGTCCGCTCACGCTGACCCCGCACGCCCTCCCCGCCGCTTCAGCCGTCCCTGCCACCCCAACCAACCGATAGAAGCGAATATGCCAGCCCATTTCCACTACCAAGACTCCTGTTTACATACCGAAGGCGTAGCACTGACCAACATTGCTGAACAATACGGCACGCCCTGCTACGTGTACTCGCGTGCTGCATTGACCGATGGCTACCGCCAATTCAACGACGCACTGCAAGGCCGTGAACATCTGATCTGCTTTGCGGTCAAGTCCAACTCCAACCTCGCCGTGCTTAACGTGTTCGCGCGTCTCGGTGCGGGATTTGACATTGTCTCCGGCGGCGAATTGCAACGCGTACTGGCGGCGGGCGGCGATGCGCGCAAGGTGGTGTTCTCCGGCGTGGGCAAAACCGCCGACGAGATGCGCATGGCATTGCACGCGAACATTCTGTGCTTCAACGTTGAGTCTGCGCCCGAGTTGGACCGCCTCAACGCCGTTGCGGCGGAGATGGGGAAAGTCGCTGCTATCAGCTTGCGCGTCAACCCAAATGTGGATGCCAAGACCCATCCTTATATCTCCACCGGCCTCAAACAGAACAAGTTCGGCGTAGCCTACACCGAGGCCATCGCGCTGTACCGCAAGGCAAGTAGCTACAAAAACCTGCGCATCACTGGCATGGACTGTCATATCGGTTCGCAACTGACCGAGACCAGCCCCTTTATCGCCGCAGTGGAAAAGGTCCTAGTGCTGGTCGATGCGCTAGCGGCGGTAGGCATTCATCTAGAACATCTGGATCTGGGCGGCGGCCTAGGCATCCGCTATGACGACGAGACGCCCCCGTCCATCGCCAACTATATTGCCGCGCTGTTGCAGGCGCTCGCCGGACGCACCCAGAAACTGATACTGGAGCCGGGCCGTGTGCTGGTCGGCAATGCAGGCCTGCTGTTGACCCGTGTCGAATATCTCAAGCATGGCGAGGAGAAGAACTTCGCCATCGTCGATGCCGCCATGAACGATCTGATGCGTCCTGCCTTGTACGATGCCTACCACAACATCCAGCCGGTGCTGCAAGAGCAACTTCCCGCGCAGAACTTCGAGATAGTAGGCCCGATCTGCGAGACCGGCGACTTCATCGGCCATGACCGCAAGCTGTCCATCGCGCCGCAATCTTTGCTGGCGGTGTATTCGGCAGGTGCCTATGGCATGAGCATGAGCTCCAACTACAACACCCGGGGGCGCGCCGCCGAGGTCATGGTCGACGGCAACAATACCTATCTGGTGCGTGCACGCGAGACTTTCCAACACCTGATTGCAGGTGAAAGCCTTATTCCTTGAGGTACTCACGCAGATTCTCGCGAATTTTAAAAATTCGTGTTGTATGTTTCGGCGCTATTCGGTAGAATCCGCGCTCTTTTGAAAATCGGTTGGAGTAGAACCATGGCACGTGTCTGTCAAGTTACGGGTAAAGGCCCGATGAGCGGGAACAATATTTCCCATGCAAACAATAAAACCAAGCGTCGCTTCTTGCCAAATTTGCAACGTCGCCGCTTTTGGGTTGAGAGCGAAAATCGTTGGATTAGCTTGCGCTTGACTAACGCCGCTTTGCGTACCATCGACAAGAATGGTATTGATGCAGTGTTGACCGATATGCGCGCCCGTGGCGACGCTATCTAAGGAGATTACAAATGGCTCGCGAAAAAATTAAATTAGAATCCAGTGCTGGCACTGGTCACTTCTACACGACAACAAAAAACAAGCGTACTACGCCTGAAAAACTGGAAATGAAGAAATTCGATCCCAAGGCTCGCAAGCACGTGATGTACAAAGAGACTAAGCTGAAATAATCCAGCCGTTTCGGACAATAAAAGACCCGCTTTGGCGGGTTTTTTATTGCCGCTCACTTATGCGGGAATATCCTTGACCATGCTCTGGTGGGGAAGGCCAACTTCCAAATAGCGCACTCCAATGATGGAAAAACCTAGCTTCGCATAGAATGCGACCGCGCTGACACGCGCATGTAACTCCATACGCTGTATGCCTAGCGCCATTAGCTGCATTTCCACAGCGTGCATGATGGCGCGGCCATATCCCAAACCGTGCAATTCAAGCTGCACCGCCATCTGCCGAATCCGCGCCAAGTGTGGGCGCACGACCACCACACTGACACAAGCAAGCAAGCAAAGCATCCGCCTCGTCGTATAGCCCGAAATGCAACTGACTCACCTCTGCCGCCAAATCTTCACGGTAGAGATCCAGACCCAGTGGTAAGCGCAACACGCGGTTACGTAAGGCACAGGCAGCGCTATATGCAGCGCTGCCATGTGCAATCTGGCGCAGCATGACGGTGTGTTGAGCGGGCTTCATATGATACGTATGGAACGCAGGATGGCATGAAAGTCTGCCACCGGACGTTTAGCATCAGCAGCCGGACCGCTAAGCCCTAGAAAGAAACAATGGCGTGTCGTTTCCAATAGATAGAACTCCGAGATACAGGCATAACGCTGCCGAGTATCGTTGAACACCGACATGCTGGCCCTCATATAAGCTCCGCGCACACCAGCGACCAGACAGGTGTCGTCGCGCTGTAACAGCTGAAAATCAGGATAAGCTGCTGTCATCTCCGCCAGCATCGTGTCTAACAGCGCGCTCAACCCGCCCATCTGCTCGATCACGACAGTGGGACGCACGGTACATTGCACCATGGGGATAGATTCTGCCGCATCATAATCGGCCAGATAGAGACTCAAAAACGGAACGTCATGATTATCATGTAATAGCGCGGCGACTTTCTCGGAACTAGCGGATGCACTCAACTTGAGTTTGCGTGCCCAAGCTGCGGGCAACGATGTCCAACCCGGCGGGATGTCGCATTCGAACGCCAGTGCCGGATTCGAATAGCGGCTCATACGAACTACGGCGAGACCTGCTGGTTAAGGTACACGATCAGTGGCATGACAACTTTTTCAGCTCGGCAGCAGGAAATTCCTGCTTCAATTGGTTGAGCTTATCAACGACTGCGTTCTCCACACCATTAAACACGAACACCGTAGCTTTAAGCTTGCTGGCACGCTCTCCTATCTTCGCACTGTGCACCTCTTTGGCGGCTAAACTTTCCAAGAACTTCTGCGCGGCATCTGAGGACTTAAATATCCCCAGCGAGATTGCATGCTGCCACTCACCTGCTTCTTGCACCACAAAATACTCTTCGACGCCACGCGATTTAAGCTGGGCAATCTTCTGCGTGATGCTGGCCTTATCCTTCAAGGGGGGGATGTAGACCCAATAACCGATGTTGTATTCGATCTCGCGTTGCGACAACTTGCTACCCAACTTGAGCGTAGCAAGCACTTCGTTGGCACGCTTCAGATCGCTGCCGGAGAAATCACTCCACTCCAGGCAAGCGGTCGGTCCCGTAGGGGCGGGAGTGCCGGGTGTCGCGCTGACGGCCAGTGTGGCGGGCTGTGCCTCGAAGGTGCTGACCACGCGTATCTTTTGTTCATTCAAAGGTGCTTGCGCAAGCACGGCGGTGTCATCCAACACGCCGAAATACATCACCCCAAATAACAACACATTCGCTACCAACATTAACCACAACCACAATTTCATGACTTACTTACCTCCTGAGCAATCGATTTAAGTCCATGCAACACCAGATTGCGCACTATCTGCGCTGGCATGCCCAACAATTCCTGTATCTCCTGTGCAGCTCCACCGCTCAACAAAATCTGCGCCTGCGGCTCAGCCAACAAGGCATATTGGCGCTGTATCGCACCGCAGGTCGCTTGTAACGCACCACTCCATATCGCATCCGCCGTATTGACGGGGAAAGGTACGTAGCGTCCCGCGTCATGTTTGAGCTTGGCTGTGGCATCGATCAGGCTACTTTGCATCAGCGCCAAGCCCGGCAAGATCAAGCCCCCCAAAAACTCCCCCCGTGCTGACAAAGCATCTATGGTGGTCGCCGTACCGCAGGTCACAACTAAAGTCGGCGCACGCGTTATCTGCCAAGCTGCAATGGCACTGGCCCAACGATCACTACCCAAACGTTCGACCAGCTTGTATGAGTTGTTCACACCACACTGAGATTGCTTGCTGGCAATGAGATGCATAGTCCAGCCCCGCGACTTGCAAGCCGCCGCGAGGTGAGCGGCCACCTCGTCGCCCGCCACATTGCTCACCCATACCTCACTCACACTGGGGATGTGCGCGACCCGTGCGGTCATCGTATGCGCTTCAGCAGTAGGTACTGGTGTCAAAGACAGCCACTCATCCCCTGCCAGCAAGGCTGATTTGATCAAGGTATTGCCGGCATCAATTAGTAGTCTCATCACACGCCCACTTCGCCTGAGTTGTACACCTGCAAACCGCCCGCAGTCTCCAACAGCAATTCACCGCGACCGTTCACCCCTCTAGCCACACCCTGCACACTGCTGCCGTCCGGCATGCGCAGCACAATGGGCTCATCCTGACGCGCATGATGTCGCTGCCAATCCCCCGCCATAGCGGCAAAGCCTTGCTGTGCAAACGCATCTAGTACCACAGCCAACTCTTGCAACAGCACTGCCAGTAATTCATTACGCAGCGGCACCTCCTCCATCAGCTGATCCAAGGCAGTCGCCTCTTGTGCGATGCGCTGCTCCAGATGCAAAGGCAAACTACAGTTCAGTCCTATGCCGATCACCACCGCACACGGCCCCATCATATCGCCCTGCGCTTCCAGTAACACGCCGCCCAACTTGGCACCGCCAGCCATCAAATCATTGGGCCATTTCAGCCCTACTCCCGGCACCCCCAGACGCTGTAGGGCGCGCACCATAGCCAATCCCACCGCGAGACTCAAGCCGGACAAGGCATTCAGGCCGCACTCGAAGCGCCACAGCAGGGAAAAGGTCAGCGCATTACCCAGACCGGAATGCCAAGTACGTCCCAATCGACCTCGCCCCGCCGTCTGCAATTCCACCGCCAATACGGTACCGCTCGCCGCCCCTTGCGCGGCGCGTTGCAAAAGCAGGGCATTGGATGATGTCGCCTGCCGTATCATTTGAACATCGAA
>JAVHRA010000158.1:0-11250 GCA_036171395.1 Gallionella sp.
CTTGCGCGGTACGACCGAGTCGGAGTTGTCCGATGTCTTGCTCCGGTACTTCGGCGACGACCCACACGGAAGACAGATCGGCGATCTGATACAGCACTTCGCCGGGCATAAAACGCATGCCCGCTACCGCCTTTTTTTCCAGCACGATGCCGCTGGCTGGCGAACGAAACATCACGCGTGGCTTGCCGCTGGGCGAGTTGCCCGGCACATCTCTGATGTCCCAATTGCGCAGCCGGTCGCGGCTGGATTGCACCAGCCGACTCATACCGGCTTGCGCCTCCGTGTCCGCATCCTGTAGCGCCATCTGCCCCTGCACCGCCAACTCATGTTCGCGCTGCGCCGAGGCCAGTTCGGGGCTATACACCTCGAACAGTGGTTGGCCTTTGCTGACACTTTGGCCGGTACTATTCACATAGAGTTTTTCCACCCAGCCGGTGAACTTGGGCGCGATGGTATAGGTATACCCCTCGTTGACTTCGATGCGTCCGGTCACGCGCAAACTGCTGTCCAATTCACGCCACGCGGCGGCCTCGCTCTGCACGCCCAACTTCTGCACCTTGGCTATACTGATATTGAGTTGACCGGCAACGTCTTCAGCGCCCGCATAGACCGCCACATAGTCCATACCCATCGCATCCTTCTTGGGCACCGGCGAGGTGTCCGGCAAACCCATAGGATTGCGGTAGTAGAGCACCGTGCGCGCAAGCGCGACTGCGCGACTGCTGGGCTGCACCGCGACGTTGGCATGACTGCCCAACCAATATGCGCCGCTTGCCACCAAACTCAGTCCGATAAGGCCTAGTACGATTGTGCTTAACTTGCTCATAGCGCATCTCCCAATAGTGTTTCTATGTCCACCCAGCGCAAACGCATGTCGATCTGCGCTTGCAACTGCTGCTGCTTGGCTTTGAGTATCTGTTTCTGCGCGTCTATGAGTGTGGCGAATTCCACGCTGCTGCTTTCATATCCAGCCAGCCCGGAGCGATAAGTGAGTTGTGCTTGCGGCAGCAGACGGGTGGTGATGAGTCGTTCGGTCTGACGTGCCGAGTCCAAGGCACCTAAGTACTCGGACAACTCGGCTTGCGTCTGATCAAGTAAGGCTTGCTTGCGTGTCGTGCTTGCCGACAGCAGCGCTTCCGCTTCGCGTTCTTGAGAACGGCGCGCGGACTGCTGCAAAGGGATGTTGAACTCCACCATCATGTCCCATTGCCTGACCGTGCCGCCCATCTGTGTCGGCGCGATGCCCAGCGTGAAGCTTGGGTAGCGATTGTTATAAGCCAGCGCGCGGCTCTTCTCGGCAGTGAGGATGCCGGCCTCGGCGATGCGCAGTTGCGGATTCTGCGTGCGCAGACGTTCCAATAAGGTTGCCTCATCCAGCTGGGCTGCGTTGGGCAGCTGCGGCAGCGCTGCCGGATCAGCCAAGGGCGCATTCACCGGACGCGATAGCAAAGCGTTGAGACGTGCTTGGCTATGATGTTCTTCACTTTGCAACGCGATCAGTTCACCCCGTAATTGGGTCTTCTCCACTTGCACGCGTATCACTTCCTGCTGCGTGGCCAATCCATGTGCATAACGAGTCTGCGCGATGGCCTCCAGCCTATCCAAGAGCGCCAGATTGTCTTGCGCCAGACGTGCACTGGCAGTGGCGAAATAATGCATGACATAACTGCGCTTGATGCGACTCGCCAGCTCGGACCAACTTGCCGCGACGCGCCCTTCGGCCTGCACCGCCTGCGCACTGGCGACTTCGCGTTGCAAATCGCGCTTGCCGAACCACGGCACACTCTGCATCAGCAGATAACGCGTGCCGCCCCCGCTCTGCCCCGGCAACAAGGTGGGCGAGCGCGTCCCTTGGCGGGTGATGTCCATAAATTCGGTACGCAACACCGGGTCGGGTAAAGCAGCGGCTGATTCACCGCGTTGCTGCGCAGCCGCAGCCTCATAACGGTTCGCCGCTAACTCAGGGTTGTGCTCACGCGCATAATCCAGCAGACCGTTAAGGTCGCCGCCCAAGGGCGGCTCGGCACGGGCTGGGGTATAGCCCAACACCCCGATCAAGGTAAATAGTAATAAAGCTGATCTCATATTCCGTATCCATACGCATGCGATTACAACAAGACAGTCTCAAAGACTGCATGGCCGACAGGACGAGATCAGACTAGGGAAACAACTGACGGACTCGTCCCGTATCAAACGAGCGCGAGCGGAGGTGGCAACAGTGGTGCGGAAGTAAAAGAGTGGAAAACAACCCGATAAGGTGTGAGCACACTCAGTGTGGCTGGCAGCGCAGCCATGCTGAGTGTGGCTACTGCAAGGTAGGCGGTGCAAGCCAGATGACACACCGTGCAACTGTTGCAAGCCGGTGCATGCTCATCGCTGTCGCCGGACATAGTGTGCATATCGCCGCTGTCCATGTCAGCCATATCCATCATCTGCATGGACTCATCCTGACAGTGCCCGGCGGGCATCTGCATGCTCACCGCAGCCGCCAGCGCGCTGCCACTGAACAGCGGCAGCCAGATGGCGAGCAAGACGGCAATGATTTTTTTAGCGCGGTGCGACATGAGGGGCATTGTTGTTTATATGCGCGATTACTGTCAAATCTGATTTTCAGACAGTACGTTGCGCGACAAGTTAGTTGGGGGCAACCGGCTCGTCGCTGGGTAACGGTGCCAACAATGCCGCAATATCCGCTTCACCGAACTTGACCATGCCATGGCCATCCTCGGAGAGGATGCCTTCCGCCAGCTCGGCTTTGCGTTCCTGTAGCGCGAGAATTTTCTCTTCGATGCTGCCCGCCACCACTAGCTTGTAGACGAACACATTGTTCACTTGCCCCAACCTATGCGCGCGGTCGGTGGCCTGATTTTCCACAGCGGGATTCCACCACGGGTCATAGTGGATGACGGTGTCGGCGGTGGTCAGATTCAAGCCCACACCACCGGCTTTCAGACTGATCAGGAAGATGGGCACTTCGCCATCCTGGAAGCGGCGCACGACCCCTTCCCTGTCCTGTGTCTCGCCGGTGAGCTTGGTATAGGCCAGACCTTCTTTGCGCAACTCGATCTCGATCAGCGCCAGCATACTGGTGAATTGCGAGAACACTAGGATGCGCCGCCCCTCGCTGACCAGCTCCGGCAACATCGCCATCAACATATCCAACTTGGCGTGTTCCTGCACCTTCTGTGCCGCACTCAGTTTCAACAAGCGCGGATCGCAACACACCTGGCGCAGCTTGAGCAACGCATCGAGGATGATGATGTGGCTGCGTGAATAGCCCTTGTCGGCGATTTCTTCGCGCACGCGCTGATCCATCGCCACACGCACCGTCTCATACAAATCACGCTGTGCGCCGGACAACTCCACGCTGCGCACGATCAGGGTCTTCTCCGGCAAATCGGCTGCCACGTCTTGTTTACGGCGGCGCAGGATGAAAGGACGTACACGCTGTGCCAGCAGATCGCGGCGCAAAGTGTTGCCCTGCTTTTCTATGGGCATGCGCCAGGTCTTGTTGAAGGATTTGGCATCGCCCAACATGCCGGGCAACAAGAAATCGAACTGCGACCACAGGTCGCCGAGATGATTCTCCAAAGGCGTGCCAGTCAGACACAGCCGGTGGCGCGCACGTATCTTGCGCACCGCGATGGCGGCTTGACTGGCGGCATTCTTCACCGTCTGCGCCTCGTCCAATATCAGCAAGTGGTAATCGTATTGCAGCAACATCTCTTGGTCGCGCCACAACAGTGGATAGGTGGTGAGCACCAAATCATGGTTGGGGATAGCGGCGAAATTATCCACGCGCTGCTTGCCGTGCAGCGACAATACTTGCAACTCGGGCGCAAAGCGCTCGGCCTCGCGCTTCCAGTTAAAGATCAACGAGGTCGGCAACACCACCAAAGTAGGCTTATCCATGCGTCCGCTCTGCTTCTCCAACAACAGATGCGCCAAGGCTTGCGCGGTCTTACCCAAGCCCATGTCGTCGGCCAAAATTCCAGCCAGTTGGTTCTCGCGTAGGAATTGCAGCCAAGCCAGACCTTCCAGCTGATAAGGACGCAGCGCCAGAGGAAAGCCCTGTGGCGGTTCTACCGCTTGTATACCTTGGGTATGTTTAAGTTTGTTGGCCAACTCCACCACGGCGTCCGCGCCCTTGAACTGCCAGCGCTCCATGTCGGCCAATTGCTGGATGCGCGACACGTCGTAGCGCGACAAACGGATGCCCTCGCCCTTGAAGCCCCCGCCAGCGAACAGTTCCAGCAGCGTGCGCGCCAAAGGCTTGATGCGCTCCGCAGGCACTTTCACCTGGCCGCCATCCGGTAGTTGTAAGGCTATCGGTTCCATATCGCTGAGGCGCTCCAGTTGCAGCGCATCCAACCAGCGCGTGTCCACCTTGAACAGCTCGTGCAGCAGCGGCGCGAGCGGCACGCGCTCACCGTTCACCATGATGCCCATATTGAGACTGAACCAACCATCCGCCTGCTCGTCGAAATCCCCCACCCAAGCTTCGACTTCCAACACATGGTGGCGGAAGCCGGTCAGCATCTCGACCTGCCAGCCGGCCGCGCGCAACTTGGGCGCGGCGTGTTGCATCCAAGGTGCCCAAGCGGCAGCACTCTCCAGCCCCATCAGCGCATAGTCGGCATAGCTGCCGGTCAGCGAGACGTTGGGCATCTCCTGTAAACCGTAACCGTGCAAAGTCTTGAGCGCGAGTTTTTCGGCCTTATCGTCACGCAGCACGCGCACCGTCTCACCGCTAGGCAGGGTCACAAACTCACTGGGATAGTCGGCAGACAACACAGCATCGCCATAACGCCACTGCACGCGCGCGAAATCGCGCACCTGACTACCCGCCGGATAGTCGCGAAAGGCGTTGCGATACGCCACATCGGATGTGCCCAGCGATAACATCGGCAGCAGCTTGCCTTGCACACTGCGCAAACCCGCCTTGCTCGGTGCCGGCAGCTCCGGCAACAAGTCGCGCAAAGCGGCTGCCACCACCAGCATCTCCATATCGTTGAGTGGCGGCATGGTCAGCAATTTAGCGACTTGCGCCGGCGGCTGAGCCAATTGCAATTGCCCCATCTCGGCGGTCTCGGCATCGATGTACCAAGTGTCCTCGGGCAACGGCAGCACATAAACCTTCTCGCCGCCGCGTATCACCGTCGGCTGCATGCAGCCCTGATCGTCCGCTCCCCAAGCAATGCTGGCCGTGCGTATCTCGCCCTGTTGCAACAACACGGGATACGACAATCGTTCGCGGCAACCCACTAGATAATGGCGGTAATACAAACGCTCCGTCGCCAACAAGCGCGTCAGCAACTCGTGGCCGTGTTTGGGTAACACCTGATAGCCCTCGTAACGATCAAACTGGCGCAACAACAAACGCAGAATGGGCAGGTCTTCTTCGCGCACATATTGGGGCGGATTGAGCAAGGTGCGCTCGACGTTGTCCCACTCTTCCAGATCGCTGAGCAGACTGCCGTCACTATCTAGCTTGGTCTTATAGATGCGCACCGTGAAGCGTTTGCTCTGCGGCGACTGTATCAGCGCGTAAGCCAGCGCCATAGTGCGCTGCGTGCTGGTTGATTTCTTCTTCAGCGGCACACTCAACGAGCCGCGCAAATCCTCTATCCATTCGGTGACGGCATTGTTCACACCCGGTGCGCGCGGCAAAGCCAACACCGACAACAACACGGCTGCCGTGTGCTTGCACTTGTAAGCCACCGGACAACTGCAATGCGGCTGCGCCGCGATGACACCACTCTTGCCCAGCGCCAGCACGATCTTCACGTCATACGCCATACGGGTACGTCCCTGCACCTGCGCGACGATGGTATCGTCCTGCACATCCAGCTCACCAATGGAGTTGAGATAAGCCTTGGCTTTATTGATCTCGCTGCCGGGATACCAGCGGGTGATGTCGGCGAGCGTATAGGACTGGGTCAGGGGCATAGAGGAATGGGGTCAACGCTGTGCGCTGCAAAATCGAGGCGGCATTATACGGGCTGACGGCAAAGTTATGAGATAGACCGCTGCTTAATGACAGTGCATGACTTACGGACTAGGTGTTTCGTCATCATTTCGACCTCAGATGTGTACTCTCAGCAAGTCGTGGCATAAGCGGCGCCAACAATCTGTGCACTGGTTCGCCGCCTTGCTTGATCAATGCCGGATTTTACAGCGACATCTGAATAAAGAACTCGCGCATCTGTTCGGATTGCGCGATGCGTTTAAGCTCCATGTGTAGGGTGGACAGGTTTCATCTGCCCACCTATTTGCACCGTTTCTGCACGTTACCGCGTGGGCAGATAAACCTTGCCCACCCTACCTCGCTGCCAGCCAAGCAGGAATGTCTCGGCTACCGTGCAACACCCGCCAGATATCAATCTGCTGTTCTAATTCGACATAAAACACGAGGTAAGGAAATTTTTTCAACTGCCGAAAGCGCAAGCCGGGCAGATTCAATTCGTGCGCGTAACGCGGTGAACCAATGGCAGGACGACGTTGTATTTGTTGGTAGGTGAACTCTAGCGCATCGACGAAATTCAAGACGACTTTGGGAGTATGTTGCAGGTAAAACTCAACCGCTTCTTCAACATCCAAGTCTGCCCGCGCATGGCGGACAAGCAGTTTCATTTTGCTTTGGGTAAGCGTTGCTTGATACCCGAACGCAATGCGGAGAAATATTTTTTATCGGCCAAACCGGAAGCTGGAGATTGCGCACCCTCCAGCAACATATTGCGCAATTGAGTGCGCTCCTGATCGCGGCGTATCAAGTCACGCACATATTCGCTGGACGTACCATAACCCGCAGAAACTTGTTGATCCACAAATTGCTTGAGCGTGTCCGGCAGAGAGATGTTCATCGTTGTCATTTCGGGCAGTCTAATAACGTTGGCAAAAATTGGCAACTTATAAAACTAACGGGGAATAAACGGCGACAACAGCCTTTGAACTTGTTCTCCGCCTTGCTTAGCCAATGCCGGATTTTGCAGCCACATCTGTATAAAGAACTCGCGCATCTGTTCGGATTGCGCGATGCGTTTAAGCATCAACTCTTCAGGTATAACCGTGCGTGCAGGATAGGTAAATTCACGCATTGGGATCTTCTCCGCGCACGATTTTTTCGAGTGCCATGATGTCGAGTTGATCATTGGGGCGATTCGAGATGCGCTTCATCGTCAACAAATCTGCGATCGACGCGATGCGCACTTTTCGCCCAAACAAATCACCCACAATCGCATTGGCATTCAACATCTCAAACGGCACATCCGGGCGTACCAAAACATCCACCACGCTGCCAGCCTCTTGCGGCTCTCTGAGCGCGAATGCCAACATGCCTTTCTCGCGATACCTCTGCTCGATTTGTTTATCATTTCTGAGCGATTCAATCGCCACTGGAATAGCCGGAATCAATCCCAATCGCTTTGCGACGGCAATAAACCGAACAAGGTTTTCATCGTCCATTGCCAGCACCAAATCAATGTCAAAAGTAGAACGCAAAAAACCATGCAACTGCACCGCCAGCCCGCCCACCAGCACATACTGGACTTGCTCATCGGATAACGATTCTAAAAGCTCTGCGGTTTTCATTGCTTCATTTTTACTAGCGAAGTGAGTTAATCGAGTCTGTTCCTAATTTTCTGTCTGGGTCAGCAGTGGGGTCAGACTCGATTTGCAGCAGTGGGGTAAGACTCGATTTAACCCCTTCCCTCAAACAACGTTAACTCCCGTACAACTTTCTCCCGCGAATCCGTGCTCTATGCGCTTTGCGTTGTTCAGCTTCGGTCAACGCGCGCGGCTTTTTGCCTTCGAACGGGTTCTTGCTGGAGTTGTACTGGATCTTCATCGGTGTGCCTTGCAGCTTGAATATCTCGCAGAAGCTACGCTCCAGATAACGGGTATAGCTGGCAGGTACGTCGTCCAAGCCGCTGCCGTGAATGACGATGAGCGGGGGGTTGCTGCCGCCTTGATGCGCGTAACGCATCTTGGGTTGAAAGCGTCCGCCTTTGGGCGGGAGTTGTTTTTCCAGTGCGGCCAGCAACGCTCGGGTGAGCTTGGGCGTGGACATCTTCATCATCGCGGCGGCATACGCTTCATCGACCGATTTCAACACGCCGGGGATGCCGTTGGCGTGCAGTGCGGAGATGTAATGACGCTTGGCAAAGCTCAGGAAGTGCAGCTTGCGCTCCATGTCGTTCTTCACCATCAGACGTTGATGGTCGTCCAGTCCGTCCCACTTGTTTATCGCCAGCACCAGTGCGCGTCCGGCTTGCAGCACATAGTCTGCGACGTGCGCATCTTGTTCGGTGATCTGGTCACGCGCGTCCACCACCAACACCACCACGTTGGCATCTTCGATGGCCTGCATGGTCTTGATGACGGAGAATTTCTCAATGGCTTCATCGACCTTGCCACGGCGGCGCACGCCGGCGGTGTCGATGATGGTGTAGGCCTTGCCGTCGCGCTCGAAATCGATGTAGATGCTATCGCGGGTGGTGCCGGGCAAGTCGAACGCAATGACGCGCTGCTCGCCGAGGATGGCATTCACCAAGGTGGATTTACCCACGTTGGGGCGGCCAACAATAGCGAGCTTGGGCGGCTTGTCGCCGGCCACTTCTTCCGCGATGTCTTCAGGGAAATTTTCCATGGCGATTTCGATCACCTCAACGACGTTGTCGCCATGCGCGGAAGAGATCGGATAGGGTTCGCCCAGACCCAGCTCGAAGAAGTCGGCGGTGATCTTGCTGCGCATCATGCCTTCGGCCTTGTTCACCAACAGCAAGATGGGCTTGCCAGTCTTACGCAATTGACTGGCAATAATCATGTCCTGCGGCGTACAACCGGCGCGTCCATCAACCACGAACAACACCACATCGGCCTCGTCCACTGCTTGGCGACTCTGCTTGGCCATCTCGAACATGATGCCATCCTTGGCGACAGGTTCGAGACCGCCGGTATCAACCACCAGATAAGGACGCTCGCCGACACGGCCACGACCATAGTGACGATCTCGGGTTAGGCCAGGTTGGTCGGCGACCAGCGCGTCACGGCTGCGCGTGAGGCGATTAAATAAAGTGGATTTGCCCACATTGGGACGACCGACTAAGACTAGTGTGGGCAACATTTTGAGTGACCTTAAGTAATATGAAAGGTGCAACGTGCAAAGTTAAACGAAACAGCGGCTCTGCGCTTCACGTTTCCTTTTGCGCGTCGCACCGTTTTAATGCAGTGTTAACGAGTACAGGCCGCCGTCCCGAGTCTGCACCAGCAGACCTTCATCCAGCCCTTGTATTACGCCTTGTATCGGACTGCCATCCAGCTTGATGCGCGCCACCAGCTGACCGTCCTCACGGTTGAAACCATGCAGATAACCGGCAAAGTCGCCCGCCACCACAAAGCTGGCAAAGGCATAGGGTGCACTGGTATCGCGCAAAGTCAGCTGGTCATTTTTCCATAAGGAACTACCCGTGGTTTTATCCAACGCCATCACCACACCGTTAGCATCCGACAGGTAAAGGAATTTGCGCAACAGCATCATGCCCTTGTCGCTAGACAAATCGCGGTTCCAGAACTGACTGCCTTGCGCCGCATCGAAGCAAGCGACGCGCCCTTGGAACGAAATGGCACAAGCCTGCCCGTCATCTACTTGAACGTCGCTGGTGATATCGCTGATGCGATCCAACTCGGTGTTGCCGCGCGGCAACGACACGCTGTTTTCCCAGATCAGATTGCCGTTCTTGATATCCATCGCAACAATCTTGCCAGCAGCAAAGCCTGCATAGGCGATACCGCGCTGTAGAGTGACGCTGGCATGACTACGCACCACCAATGACGGTGTGGCGCGTTCATAGGTCCATAGGCGTTTTCCATCCAGAGCATCCAGTCCGGTGATACGGCTGTCGCCGCTACGCACCACCACCACGCCATCTGCGACTTCCGGCGCGCTCAACACGGCACTGCTGACCTTGCTGCTCCATAAGGGATGACCGGACAAGTCAAAAGCCAACACCTCGCCCTTGTCACCGCCAAGCAAAAACATGCTAGCACCGCCGCCCACACCGCCAGCCACGCTGATACCGGTCTTGACCGTCCACAAGGTCTTGCCGCTGCTGCGCTCGAGTGCGGTGAGCACGCCCTTATTCGACACACCTGCGATGCTGTCCTGCGCAATAGCCGGACGCAAAAAATAGTTAGCGGCGTCGCCTAGTGATGCATGCCAACGCACCTTAAAACTGGCCGACTCTTTAAAGTCGGTGAGCGGTGTCGGTTGCGGGCCGACGTGCGCACTGCTACAGGCAGCCACACACAACACGGCACACGACAACATCAGGCGACGCAACATCATTTTTTCACCCCTAGATCATCCAACTTCATCTGGATGAGTTGGCGATAAGTGCTACGCGCATCGGTCTTATCGTAGGCCTGCTGATACGCAGCACGTGCTTCGTCGTTCTTGCCCTGTGCGCTCAATACATCACCTTTGAGGTCGGCGTACAGACCATCGAATGCTGCCGGATGCGTCGCATCCAGATGCTTCATGGCATCGGCGTAATTCTTTTCATCCAACAGCAAAGACGCCAGACGCAGATGCGCCATATCCTTCACGGCATCTTGCGTCGCGTGCTCCAGCACCCATTGCAGCTGGGTCTTGGCCTGCGGCATGGCTTTGCCTTGCTCGTTCACCAAAGCTGCCGACAACGCCGCACGAGCGGCATAGAGCGTGCTGGGATATTTATCCATCAAAACCGCAGCGGCATCATTGACACGCTTGGCATCGTTACTGGCCAGCTGTTCGTTGAACTGTTCATACAGCGTCGCTGCCTCGAAAGCTTGCTTGTTCTGGTAATAACCCCAGCCGCGCCAGCCACCGATCACGATCACCAATACCAACACCACGCCCAATACGAAATTGCCGTTGTCGTTCCACCACGCCTTCAGACCTTCGAGTTGTTCCTGTTCCTGCAAATCCAATGCTGCCATGTTCCCGCTCCTAATTTAACAATGCACGTACTGTAGCGTTGAGTTCTGCAACGCCCACTCTAACCTGCTCACCGCCCTGCATGGGCTTGACGCTGACTTGGCCGGCCAGCGCCTCATCATCCCCTATTACTACCGCGACCTTGGCAGCACTGCCATCGGCTTTTTTCATCTGCGACTTAAAACTCCCCCCGCCGCAATGCATCAGCACGCGCAAATTGTCATCGCGTAATTGCTCGGCGACTTGACTCGCCAACGCTTGCGCCAATTCGC
>JAVHRA010000159.1:0-2292 GCA_036171395.1 Gallionella sp.
TCAACATAATTTCCTGAGCTGGGTAACTGCCTGGATAGGCAAGATCGGTCATAGATTTCCGGTGATACCGCACAGGAGATGGTAATGCCGCGATGATGTTCCTGTGAGTGTCACTTCGACAACATCGCCCTAACCTTAGTGGGTTGCAGATTATGTAGACCGTCCCCTTCACGTTCTCCGCGGCAGCACAAGGCTTATAGCGGGCGCAGAGTGTCAAATCCACATAATCAACTGGTCTACATAATCGGCCAAAGGAGACATCGGAGGTTTCCTTAAATGATTGTCCGTGCAAGCTAAGGGTAAGTCCCCTTCATATACAACAGCGGTCATTCAGGAATACGAGTTAGCTGATGTTCGACAGTCTCCTCCTCTCAATTCGGAAGAAATTCAGCTATCAACCCTTTTCAACTGCAACTGTCTTGATGTTCTTAACTGTTTAAACCGATTGCAATTAGGCCAGCTACTACAAAACTTGAGCCAATAGCTCGTTTGCGCCATCCCACCTTTTCTTTCAGCCACAAAACGCCAAGCAACACAGTAAATACGATGCCTGCATTGGTGAGTGTCACTGCATATGCGGCAGGCAACCATCGCATAGCAAAAATAACCAATGCATAGGCAGTCCCAACACCAACTGTTCCAATCGACAGTGCAATAGTTGTTGGCGTCTTGGTAGGAATCCACCGCTGTGTTCTCCACTTTTGTTCTAGGCAGAGAAAAATCCAACTTATTGAAAAATTGACACATACATATCCCATAGCGCTACTGATACCGTCCATATTTGATGCCGCAACCTTATCGCCCAGGCTATAAATGACCGTCATAGTTGCTGCAAACAGTGCGTAAGGCCACGCCTTGCTAAGTCGAGAGATGCCATCATGAGAGCTTGTTGCAATCAACCAAAGTCCTACAGCAGCAAGCAAAATCGCAGCCCAAGATATTAAGGGGAAACTGTGCCCAAATATTGTTGTTTCAACGATTGCAATAAGCAATGGCGAACTGCGCACCATAGGGTAAACAGCACTTGCAGGTGCTTGATGGTATGCGGCTCTTAGGGCTAGAAAATACAATCCATTTGTCGTGCCGCTAATGATTACGCACAGGTAAAGCACAGGAGACTGTGAAGCATGATGCAAAAATTCCATCAAAGTAAAAGGTGCGAAAATCATTACGTAAAGGCCAACTATCCACCACAGAAAGTTAGCTTCACTAGGTGTTCTTCGGGTCAGTAGATTCCATGACACATGTAGAAGCACTGATATACAGATGGCCAATACTGGGGTCATATCGATTCTGGGCAGTCAATGAATTCACTATCCCGTGCGATAGAAAATTTTTCTGTCTCTATTGTAGGATGAGTCATCAACCATTCATCAAGATGGTGACTGATGTGCATTAGCACCATGTTGCTGTCTGGGTAGTCAGCCCCTATAGCTATCGCCTCATTCAAGTCAAAGTGGTTACGCTTACCTTCTACACCTGGGGGATAGGTACAGTCCAAACAGATTGTATGAGGTCGCCACTCTTTCAGGAATGAGACGGTTGCAGGAGGAAGTTCGCGGGTGTCTGTCAGATATGCCAGCTTAGCGTCTTTATATTCGATGCAGTAACCCAATGTAGGTTTAGAGTGAACTAAAGGTACCGGGGTAATGCGGACGTCGCCTACGCAAAATGTTTCGAACTTGGAAAGGTGAGTGAAATTAAGTGGGCCCGGGTATTTGTACAAGTCTGCACATCCGTCTGCATCATGGGGTGCAAAAGCATCAAGACTCCCTGTTCCCCAGCGTAAATGGAACAAGCCCTGAACGTGATCGGCGTGAAAATGGGTAATCAGTATTGAAGACAAAGTCCCCGCAGGAAATCGTTCAGCGATATCCATGACACCCGCATCAATCAGTAGACGTACATCGCCGGCCTCAAGCACTGCGCAATTTGGCAACCGCCGGACACTGGTATCGATACGTGCACGAGTACATACCGTGCAATCACAGCCCCACAGCGGAACGCCACCCGCCGAACCAGTCCCTAAAAAAGTTAGTCGCATGCAGCAACCTTTTCCTGACTGCGGATCAGTTCGACGAATGCAGGTCCTGTTGACTCCAGAGGAGCGTCATTATTGAAGCGTAAAAGTCTGTTGTGCTTCAGTGAAGCAAACTCACCTGCGCGCTTTAACCGTGATTCAATTTCGCTTGCTTCTTCTCGTCCTCTTGAAAGCAGACGTTCTCGTAACACCGACTCAGATACCTCAATCAGAACGGGCACTAGTTCCGGATAATGCCTAGTAGCCTGTGG